>JAYFOZ010000003.1 GCA_034928305.1 Methanomassiliicoccaceae archaeon
TTACGTCTCCCCATCCGGAGGCGCAGATCCTCAGCTCGCGTCCGAAAACATCCATGAACGGCTCGGAGAGCTCTTCGAGCTTCCAAACCTCCATGCTCAGATCCTCCTTGGACTTCAGATCGATCAGCACATTGCCGCCGACCGCGAGCACGCGCATGCTGTCGACTGGAGAGGACCTGTGCCTGTCCAGAACATCGGCCATACGCAGCATCAATGCGCAATAGCGGATGTTCTTCACCTGCTGCTTGGGCATCCCCTTCAGAAGCTTGTAGCCTGCGCCCGGGAAGCGTTTGTGGTGGAACTTGGCCATGAGCGCCATATCCTCCAGTTCGGTCGACGAGAAACCGGGCATGTTCGAGTTAGAAATTATGGTATAGGAGTGATTGTTGTGCTTATTATAGCTGATGAACTCGCCGATATCGTGCAGAATCGCCGCATATCCGAGCAGTTCCCTGACTTCTCCGTTCATGGAGTGCAGGCCCATGTCCTTCATGTTGTCGAAGAGCTGCATCGTGAGCATGTTGACCTGTGAGGCGTGCTTCTCGTTGAACCCGCAACGCCTTGCAAGGGTCATCACGGAGGATCGCCTCAGATTGAACTCCTTCCTGCCCTTTCCCAGAAGGTAGTCGAACTGCATCCCCTCTCTCAGCCCGCGTTCGCTTATGAATATCTTGTCGATCTCGAAAAGATACATCAGCCCCTCGGCGATCGCTCCGCCGCCGATGATTATATCCGACCTTCCCGGGTTCATCCTGGGGACGTTGCGGCGCTGGACCTCGTCCATCGCGCACAGTTCTGCCATAAGCTCCGAAAGTTCTTTGCGCGTCATGTACGAGTAGTCGCCGTCTCTGCGGGCGGCGCACATCTCGGCCAGGTTTATCATGGTCCCCGACGACCCCACCGCCCGGTCGAATCCTATCTCCCGGAGCCTGTTGGCCGTGTTGATGGCAACTTTGTCCACCGCACGGAGTATCTTATCGTAGTCGGCTTTGGAGACGACGCCGCTTTGATCTATCCCCAGCCCATACGAGAAACGGACCGAGCCTGCCATGAGGCTGTCCAAGAACAACATTTCGCTGCCTTTGGAAAGATTGATCTCGGTGCTTCCTCCGCCGAGGTCTATATCCACGCACCTGTCCGGAGGCCCGTAAGGCCCGAAGACCCCGAGCCCTACGAGCCTGGCCTCCTCGATGCCCGAAATTATCCTCAGGTCCACGCCCGATTCCGAAGCCGCTTCCAGCAGTTCGTTCCTGTTGTACGCCTCGCGGGCGGCGCATGTCGCGAACGCGAATATCTCCTCCGCGCCCATGTCCTTGGCTATCTTGACGAACCGCCCTATCACCAGTTTCGTCCTTTCGATCGTGTCCTGGTCTATGTAGCCTTCCGCGAACAGGTTCTGGCCGAGCCTGACGGACTCCTTGTCGTCGAATATCGGGGTGCCCACCGAGTCGGTGAAGAACTGGGTCACCAGCACGTGTATGGAATTTGTCCCCACGTCTATGAAGCCGACGGTCCTGCTGTCAACCATGCCAGCACCCTCTGTGGTCTATCAGCCACTTCTGCGACCTGATCAACGGGTCCTTTTTCTTCCTGACCACCGGCACATACGTACCGTCGGCGGTAAGCTCTCTCGCCTTGACGTTGTCGGAAAGATGGACATGCAGGATGTTGTCCCTTACGGATATCAGCATATCCTTGTCGAGGACCGGGAACAATGTCTCGACCCTTGCCAAAAGATTCCTCGGCATTATGTCCGAAGAGCCCATGTACATCTCGGGGTCCCCTCCGTTCTCGAAATAGTATATTCTTGCGTGCTCCAGGAACCTGTCGATCACCCTTACGACCCGTATGTTCTCCGAAACGCCCGGTATTCCGGGGCGCAGGCAGCATAGGCCGCGTATGTTGAGCTCGATCTTCACGCCCGCTATCGATGCGCTGTAGAGGCTGGCTATGATGTCCGCATCGATCAGGCCGTTGGCCTTCAGCACGATGTACCCGCTGCCGGTCTCCTCCTTGCGCTTGATCTCGCGGCTTATCTTATCTATAAGCGAAGATTTGAGGTTCAGAGGCGACACCAGCAGATGTTTGTATTCCTTCGGGCCGAAATAGCCCGTCAGCGAATTGAACAATTCTCCGACGTCCTCTCCGATGTCCTCATTGACCGTCAGGAACGATATGTCGGCATACTGCTTGGCCGTGCTTACATTGTAGTTGCCGGAGCTCATGTGGGTATATCTTACGAGATGCCCCCCCTCCAGGCGCACCACCTGAAGAAGCTTCGAATGGACCTTCAGTTCTATCGGGCCGAAGACCACATGTATCCCCAGCTGTTCCATGCTTTTTGCAAGCTGGATATTGTTGGTCTCGTCGAACTTGGCCCTGATCTCCATAAGGACGGAGACGGTCTTGCCCCTCTCTCTCGCATCCCTCAGCGCCTGGATTATCGACGGGTCCTTGCCTATCCTGTACAGGCACACCTTGATGCTCTGCACTGCCGGGTCATGGGCGGCCTCCTGAAGGAACCTGACTATGATCCCGAAAGATTCGTACGGATGGTAAAGCACCCAGTCCCTCTTGGCGACCGCATCGAATATCGACGACCCCTCGGCAAGCTCCGGAGGGCAGTGCGGCTTGAACTCCTTCTCCTTCAAACTTGGAATGTTGAGATCGTACAGTTCCCATAGGCTGTTCAGCATCAGTGGGGAATTGGAGCTGTGTATCTGCTGCGCGTTCAGATTCAGGTTCTTGCCGAAAAGATCGACCATGTCCTGAGGCATGCTCGACTCGGTCACCATCCTTACAGGGAAACCGGTGCCTCTGCCTTCGATGGATTCCTCGACCGCCGACATGAGGTCGCATGCCTCGTCGATGGTGACCTTCGTGTCGGCGTTCCTGGTCACCCTGAACGCGTAGACGCCGTTTATCTCGAAACCGGGGAACAGCTTGTGCACGTTGTGACGCACGATGTCCTCCAGCAGAATATAGTCGAAGCCTGATGATTCGGACGGAATGCGCACAAAGCGATTGAACGGTCCCAGGGGGACCTTGATCCTCGCATACATGCCCTGGCCCTTGGGCCCTTCCATCTTGACCGCTAAGCTCAGCGAGTTGTTGGAAATGAACGGGAAGGGATGTGAAACGTCAAGTGCCAGAGGTGTGAGGAGCGGATGAATGCGGTCGTTGTAGAACAAATCGACGGCCTCCGTCTGCTCGTCCGAAAGATCGTCGATGGACAGGATCCTTATACCTGTTCTTGAGAGTTCGGACCTCAGTTCGTGCCAACAGGCATTGTATCCGTTCAACAGCTCCGCCACCTTGGAATTGATCTTTGACAGCAGGCGGGCGGTATCGTGCTCTATGTCGGGCGCGTCCAGTATCGGTGCGCCTGCAACTATGCCGTTGATTATCCCCGGGACACGGATCATGAAGAACTCGTCCAGGTTCCCATAGCAGATGGCCAGGAACTTCAGGCGCTCGAGCAGCGGGACGTCCTTGTCGTTCGCCTCGTCCAGGCAGCTCCTGTTGAACTCGAGCCACGAAAGCTCCCTGTTGATATACAGATTCGGATCGTAAAGATCTATATGGTCCATCATCTCACTCCACATCGTCGAAGCGGACCTTCACTGAATCGCAGTGCGCGTGCAGTCCTTCCGATGTGGATAGCATTTCGATCGTCGGCGCAAGCGACTCCAGCCCTTCACGGGTCAGCATCTGCACGGTGGATGTCTTGCGGAAGTGTGCCACGTTCAGGCCGGACGCGGTGGAGGAGTTTCCCGCCGTAGGCAGGACGTGGTTGGTCCCTGAAGCGTAGTCTCCGGCAGCCACAGGCGTATATGGGCCGACGAATATCGAGCCTGCATTCCTGACCTTGGAAAGAACGGCCATGGGATCGGATGTCTGTATCGAAAGATGCTCGGGGGCGATCCTGTTCATTATGTCGATGGCCGAACCCATATCTCCGGCGACGATGTAACCTGAGTTCTCGAGCGCCTTGAGTATTATATTCTTTCTGGGCTGGCCCTCCATCATGCGCTCCATCGCTTCCCAGACGATGTCCGGCATGTCCGGATCGTCCGTTATGAGCAGACTGGCGGACGATGGGTCGTGCTCGGCCTGTGCTATTAGGTCTGCCGCGATATAGTCGCATACTGCGCTGGAATCCGCCAGCACCCCGATCTCGCTGGGCCCTGCGGGGAAATCTATCTCGACCTCGTTGCGGAGCATCATCTTCGCTGCGGTCACGTACACGTTTCCCGGACCGACGATTTTCTGGACCTTGGGTACGCTCTCGGTGCCCATGGCCATTGCCGCCACGGCCTGAGCTCCCCCTATCTTGTATATCTCGTCGGCTCCGGCGATGTCCATGGCGACAAGAGTCGCAGGGTTGACGGGCGCAGGGGTGCAGCATATTATCTCGCCGACACCTGCGACCCTGGCCGGAATTATGCACATCAGCGCGGTGCTGGGATATGATGCGCGGCCTCCTGGAACGTAGCATCCGATCCTTTCGAGGGGGGTGCTCTTCACTCCCAATGTTATTCCCGGCTCGACCTCTCTCAGCCACATGTCCGGAGGGACCTGCATCTCATGGAAGCGCTCGATGTTGTATGCAGCGTTCTCCAGTTCTTCGACGAGTTCCTGATCGATCGAATCGTATGCATCCTCGATCTCTTCGCGTGTTACCTCCAGCCGTTTGAGGTCCTGTTTGTCGAATTTCTTGGTAAGCTCGAACAGCGCTACATCTCCGCCTGTGCGAACTTCATCGATGATGCTGCTAACCGCATCCGTGACATCTCCGACCTTCGACGCGCGGTTCTCCTTCCAGAAATCCTCGCTTACGTGCTTCCACATGGCGCCCGAATCATAGTCCCGTGATTTATATTGAACGATGTGGTTTCTGCTGAATTGCGGCGCTGCACGTCTTTTTTTACTGTGCGGTCCGTTCAAAACTTTTGGCATATGGTGAACGGCCCTTCATCCGAAACGGCATATCGGACGTGCTTTTATCGATCTATAGGATTAACGGACCCTTGATACTGCAAAAGTGCGTCGATCGAATTGACTTGATCGCATCTTTCAACATCCACAGAACGAAATGGAATCGGTCGCCCCAGAGTCAGGGGGCGCTACGGATGCGGCAGAGCCCTGAAATGAGGTTGCGAGGGCAAGATAAGACTTCGAAACCTTGGGCTTTTACCTAGGATCTTGACCAAAGCCGTTGTCGGGTGGCGGAAGATTTTCAACGAGGCTGCATCTCGATAGACACGTTAACGAAAGCAATCGGACCGGCGGCTCTGCGACCCTGGGCAAATACGAAAAGCATTTTTACCCTAACTGGGATTGAAGACGTGCAGGACTTGAGTTCCAGCTAAGACTTTGAAGCACAATCGATATAATGGGACCATATATCTCAGTACAGGAGCTCAGATGAACATTATCATTATCGGCGCGGGAAATGTCGGATTCACCTCCGCAGAGACCCTATCGACCGTCCACAATGTTATGATGATCGAAAAGGACGCTCTGAGGGCCGACACCGTCAAGAACATGCTGAATGTTTCGGTGCTCCACGAGGACGGCACCAATCCTAAGATCCTAGAGCTGGCAATAGAGAAGCACGATGCGGACATTATAGTCTCGACGCTTCCGTCGGACGGCCTGAACCTGTTCGTTTGCATCGTATCGAAGAAATGCAGGCCGGCGCTGCGCACGGTAGCCACGATCAAGAACCCCGATTATATGATAACGACGACGAGCGAGGGGGACGTTGGCGTCGATATGATCATCTCCCCCGAGATCATCAGCTCGAACAAGATATTCAAACTGGCCACGCTGGAGAACGTCGTGGATTACGAAACGATCAAATCCCTGGGACTGGCTATTGCAACTTTCAGAGTAAGCGGTTCCCAAAGCATCGTAGGGAATGTCATACTTAATCTGGACATCCCGGACGAGTGCAACATAGTTTGCATATATCGTGGCGACGACGTGATCATCGATGTTGAAACAGCCGAAATCCGTCCCGAAGACCGCATAACCGTCATCGGCAGCGAGAGGGGCATGGAGGCCTTCAATGCGATGATAGGTATCGAAGAGGAGGCCCTGGAATTCGTCATACTCGGTGCGGGCGTCGTGGGAATGAACGTAGCCAAAGCCTTGAGCAAAATGAACAAGAAAGTATACGTTAAAATCATAGAAGAGAACACAGACCTCTGCAGGGAGGCCGCCCGCACTCTTACGGACGCCATTGTCGTCAACTCGGATTCGCTCGATCCGCATATACTGAAAACGGAGAATGTGGGAAGGGCCGACGTTCTGATCAGCGTGACCGATGCGGATGAAAAAAATCTGCTTGCGTGCATGGCATCCCTCAAGTTCGGTACCAGGAAAGTCATATCGAGATACCTTACGAGGGAATACAAGGACATATTCCGCTTTACCGGGATAGAGACCATTATCGGATATCATCTGATCATCGCCAACGAGATAACAAAAGGTCTCATTTCGGACGAGGACTCGATCCTCAAGATGAAACACGAAAGCGAGTATTTCTTCAGTGTGAAAATAGACGCGAAATCGCCTCTGTTCAACCATTTCTTCGGAGATCTGGACATTCCCGAGGGAGTCCGTTTTGCCGCGGTGTTGCGAAACGGGAGGATATTATATCCCAAATACGACACTAATTTCAAGGAAAACGACAGAGTGCTCATCTATGCATACATGTCCAAAATGTCGGCTGTGAAAAAGCTGCTGGGAAAGAACATGCCGGGGCTGTGATAATTGTCGCTTATCGAAGGAGAGGTGAAAATAAGCAAAGGTGCCCGCTGGAGGAACACCGTACTGCATACTCTCGGGCTCATAATGCTCCTTATGGGGATTTCGCTTATCGCCCCGTTCGCTACCGCCGTCTATTTTGGGGAAGACTACGAGATATTCCTGACGCCCCTTTTCATAATGGTCCTTGTCGGCCTTGTGATGCTCATAATGTTCAAGGAGGAAGATGACGGCCTTCAGGCAACTTCCGGAATAATGATGATCGGGGGTGCGTTTTTGATAATGCTGCTGGTCGGCGCCACTCCGTTCATTCTTTACGGGATGCCGCTTATCGACTCGCTTTTCGAATCGATGAGCGGGATTACAACCACCGGATATACGATGGTCAGGGATTTCGAGACCTTCCCTCAGAGCCTTTTCCTGTGGAGGTCGATGACCCAGTGGATGGGAGGCGTATCGGTAATCCTGATATTCCTTTATATGTTGCCAATAATGGGAATTGGCGGAAAAGGATTCTTCATCAACGAGATGTCCGGCTCGGGCACAAAGAACTTTTCCGTAAGGCTGAAGGACTCTGCCAAGAGCTTCCTTTTGATCTATGTGCTGCTGACGGTCGTCCAGGCCATACTTCTTAATTTATTCGGGGTGAGCGTGATAGATTCCGTATGCATGACGCTCTCCACAGTATCGACCGGGGGATTCATGAACAGCGCCAACAGCATAGCGGATTACAACTACATGGTCAAGATGATAGATGTAGCGTTCATGCTTCTGGGCGGTACGAACTTCTACATCCACTTCAAGGGATTGTACAAGGGGCGCCTGAAACCGTATTTCAAGAACACGGAGTTCAGATGGACCATCTATTGGTATGTGGGAGTGAGCATTCTCATAACCATGCTTCTAACACAGGCCAGCAGGAACATCGAACTCGGTCATCTGGCTGAAACGATGGCAGATTCGCTGTTCACCGTTGTTTCCATGGGAACCTCCACCGGGTTCGCCGTGGTGGACTTCACCGACCCTGCCATATGGCCGGTGCCGCTTTGCTCCATACTTTTGCTGATCGTGGCTTTCGCGGGGGGCATGAGCGGATCTACCGCAGGAGGTGTCAAGATGTACCGTTTTGTCATAATCGGCAAGTACATCAAGAACAGCATCTACAAGACCCTTCACCCTATGGCCGTATACGATGTGAAATTGGACGGCAGCAGCGTGGAGGAGTCTTCGGTCATAAATGCCTTTATAACGCTGGCACTGTTCGCTTTGACCATAGTGATCGCATCCGTGATTTTCATGCTGATGGGCATTCTGCCCATCGATTCGGTCGGGCTCGCCGTAACCTCCGTGTGCAACACCGGAGCTTCGATAGGAGAATACGGACCGTTCGATACCCTTTATTCGCTGGACCCTATAGTTAAAACAATCATGATCTTGATCATGTTCCTCGGACGTCTTGAAATAGCCACCGCACTGCTGTTCTTCATGCCCGGCTTCTGGAAGGAGGTCGTCAGGAACAGAGGCAGAAGGGCCCGCACGATCAGCGAATTCAGCATACGGGACCGCATATACAGGCGCTGATCACTGTTTTCCGCCACATTCTTTCAATATCCTCACGGCCGCCGGATTCCCCGGTTCCTTCTCGTTCATAGCTCCGGCGACAATGCTTGCCTCGCGGAGCTTGCCTTTATCCATAAGGCTGAGCGCCAACATCTCCATCGCACCGATGTGGGAAGGATCGGAACGTAAAGCTTTGGATGCGAATGCACCTGCGGACTGGCTCTTTCCATCTGCATGCATGACGTAAGCTGCTATTGCATTAGCGTCGGAAGAGTTTTTATCGTTCTTGAGCAGAACACGCGCAAACTTGACAGCTTCCTTCTCCATCCCTGCGAATATCAGGGCGGTGCAGCGTGAACGCTTGACATCATAGCTTTCGGGAAAATCATTCAACAGGGATTCCGTGAGTTCCAGTGCCTTTCGGGATTCGCCCGAGGACGATAGCCCGTCAGCCATGAGTACCCTGTCCGAGATGAACGGCCGCGAGATCTTTTCTACGACAGATACAGATTCTCCGTAACGGCCCAACATATTCAGCACCAGTGCGTACTCTCTCATGACGGCGTCTTCCTCCCCCAGGTCAGCGAGTATCCCGGCCGCCAGGTCCGCTCTTCCGAGGCCCCTCATTGCCTGCGCCACCTGGAACAGCGTCACGGTTCTCTCGGGAAGGTTTTCGCTCAATTCTTCAAGAACGTTCTCGGATGATGTATTTCTCCCGATTATCATGAGCGTCGATGCGCACTGTATTCGAACGAACGGGTCGCCGGAAGAAGATGCCAGGGACAGCAGCATCGCCTCTGCGGCATCGATATTGCCGGCGGAGATTGCTTTTTTGACCTCGAAGAATGTTTTTTCGACTTCCATCGTGGCACAGAGTTGTTCAAATGAAATAAAGATAGTCCCTTGGGACAACGACGGGTACTTAAAATATCCTTACAGACATGCGGACATAATGAAGATCAGAACGATAACGGTTTACGGGCTCTTCGACGAATGCGACTGCAGCGTCAGTCTCAACCCTGGGCCTGTGACCTTTATCTATTCGACGAATGGGTTCGGCAAATCGACCGTCATGAGATCGGTCGTCGCCCTGCTCAGAGGGGAGTTCGACGTACTTTCACGCATGCCCTTCGAGAGGATGGATGTTAATTTCTCCGGCGATACGACGCTTATCGTCGAAAACCGCAACGAAATTAACGTCCTCATACAAAAGAACGAACTCGAACAGACGATAGAAGAAGCAGAGCTGCACAGATTGTTCCGGGTATCGTACATCCCGCCGGAGAGACAGTCGGTCAGGAGGAAGGACGGGCATGTTGTTCCCGCCATTTCGGTGTATGCGGCCGAGATAAAGGACCGCATCAGATATGCAAAAGAGAACGGCAACCTTTTGTTACCTACGGATTCTCAACGCCTCAATCTGTCGGACGGAGACTTCGTGCTCCTCTTTAAAGACCTCAAAGCCAAGTTGGATTTCATGAAAGGGGCCGGACTCGAGCCCGAGATGCCTTCCGGCCTTCGCTTCCCGCCCGAGCGCCACGACCTGACATCCAGAAAGAGGCAGGATTATCAGAATCTGGCCTTCGGTCTTAGCGAATATATCAGAAGATTCTACCGGCTCGCAGAATCCATAGTCGTATTCAAGGATATCATCAACGGTCTTTTGATCGGAAAGAACATCGAGATAAACGAAAAAGACAACCTGACCGTAAGGCTCAACAGCGGTAAGGAACTGCCTTTGATCTCGTTGTCCTCGGGAGAGAAGCAGATCATGGTGATAATATACCGCCTGCTTTTTCAGACGGAAAACAGTTCCCTGGTGGCCCTCGACGAGCCCGAGAACTCCTTGCATGTGGAATGGCAGCAGAAGCTCGGGAACATACTCGTTGATCTGGCGAAGCTTAGGGACCTTCAGTTCATCATAGCAACCCACTCGCCTCAGATAATCCATGACAAATGGGATATGGCAAGGGAGCTGAAAGCTAACAATGCGGGATACACTGACGCCGGCAGACATTGCGAATGAGATATCGATGCTGATGTCTTCCGTCGAGGATACCGTCCTCGTTGTCGAGGGGGTAACAGACAGCAGGCTCTACGGCAAGTTCAGCGATAAGGATCATGTGAAGATAGTCGTCGGTCATTCCAAAGACAACGTACGGAAGTCCGTCGACGAGTGTTGGAGCAGACGCGGCCTGATAGCGATTGTCGGCATAGTCGATTCCGACCTCGACAGGATCGTGGGCAAAAAACGGTCTCCTCCTATTTTTCAGACCGACCGGCGCGACCTGGAGATGATGATGATCGGCAGCCCGGCCCTCGACGACATATTGTGCGAATATGCCGATGCGTTCGCCCTAGAGGACTTCGAAAGTAAATACGGCCCGATTTTCGACGCCGTAGTGTCGGCGTGCTATCCTGTGGGCCTTTTGATGTACATCTCGGACAGGCTCAAGCTGAGCCTATCTTTCAGGAACCTCGACTTCGAGAGATTCATAGACCGCAGGACGCTCCAGGTCGACATCAAACAACTTGTGAACGAGGTCATCAGCTCGACCATGAACGTCTGTATCGGCAAGAACGAGCTTCTTCGCCATGTAACGGAAGAGATGACGGAAGATCGTGACCCGATAGATTTTGCCAGGGGACACGACGCGGTAGAGGTCCTTCTCATCGGCCTGAAATATATTTTCGGCTCGTTCAACAGCAAGAACCTGCGCGAAGGCGAGCTTTCCGGATCTCTGAGGCTGGCATTCAGCGACGTTTACTTCCACGGCACAGACCTGTACTCCGATACAAGCGACTGGGCGAAGAAGCAGTGTTTCAAACTGTGGTCACTCAATCTTAAGGTCTGACCTCTTGACGCCTTCGGATGTTTCCGTTATCTTCTGCACTCTGCGTTCGCTTTCCTCGAGTATCTTCTTGCAACGGTCCCTGAGCACGGTCGCACGTTCGTAGACCTCCAAACTTTTGTCAAGATCGAGTGTGCCGCTTTCCAGTTCCTTAACCAACGCTTCGAGTGCGGTGATGCATTCCTCGAAGTTCATTTTTCCAATATCTTCATTCATCGTACTTCACCTTCCTGACCTCCGCATCGGCCCCTCCGTCGCGGAACGCGATGGATATCATCGATCCCTGCGAAAGAGACTTGGCTGACGTTAAAGTATGACCGTCCTTGTCCGTCACATAGCTGTATCCCCTTTCCAGGACACTGCGCGGGTTAAGGGCGGACGACCTCTGATCTATCGCATCGAGCTTCGACGCGGCATCCTTGATGCGACGGTCGATGGCCAGCGTCATCCTTCCCGAGACGAACGCAAGGCGTTCGCACAGCGATGAGACTCTGCTCGAAGCGGCGGCCGGCGATATCTTGGACTCCACCGAGTTGAAGCGGGACCTCATGCCCTGTACAGAGGACCTTAGGGCTGCATCGGCCCTGTCCGAGAGCTGTCCCACGCGGATCTCCAGCATTGAGAGTTTCTCGTATTGGCGCGATATCTCCAATTTTGACGCTGCCATATCGACACGCGAGCGCATTTTAACCGCTACGTGGTCAAGCGCCCTGCCCACGCGTATTCCGAACCCGTCCACCTGTTTGATGACCTCTCGCTTGTCGCGGAGCGCCATCTCTGCGGCCCCGGTCGGCGTCGGAGCCCTCACATCGGCAACGAAATCGGCTATCGTAAAATCAGATTCGTGACCGACTGCGGAAATGATCGGAGCTTTAGAAGAAGCGATCGCCCTAGCGACCTTCTCCTCGTTAAAGGCCCAGAGGTCCTCGATGGACCCGCCTCCTCTTCCCACGATGATGACGTCCACTTTTTCTCGGTTGAGGGCCTCGATCCCCCTTACGATGGATTCGGCTGCGCCTTCTCCCTGGACCTGGGCGGGCGCAAGCAAGATGTCTGCGGGAAAAAGCCTCCCGGACGTTGTAACTATATCATGGATCACCGCTCCGCTCTCCGATGTGACGACGCCTATTGTCCTGGGATATACTGGAAGCTTCCTTTTTCTGGAAACATCGAAGAGACCCTCGCTCTCCAGCTTCTTCCTGAGCTTCTCGTACTCTAGGAATAAGTCGCCTATTCCCGCACGGTTCATCGTCTCCACGATGAACTGGTAGCTGCCTTTGGCGACATACAGGTCGACGTGTCCGAAGGCCATGATCTTCGTATTGTCCTGGGGTTCGAAATCTATCCTCCCCCTGGACCCTTTGAACATGACGGAACGTATTTCGCTGCCTTCGTCCTTGAGCGTGAAATAATAATGGCCGCTGGAGTATAGCTTGAGGTTCGATATCTCGCCAATGACCCAGACATCCTTAACGGCGGGTGATTCCGACAAAATGGAACGCACCCTTGTATTAAGCTGTGTGACGGTCAGCCTGTCTGCCATGCAACCCCCATTGTTCGAACCGCTTTAATGTGTTGGGTCCGACCGTTCATTTTTTGAGTTTCCGTTAAATACGGTACTGCACATATTTCGCCATGGACCGTGAAAAACTGCTTTCCATAACCGAAGATAGTTGCAGATATGACATAGATAGGATAGAATCTATGTCCAAGGCTCCATTCGCGATGGAGTTGGGCATCACCCTGATCTATGTGTCAAAAAAGAAGGCTGTCGCGCAGATGCAGGTCGATGGCCGGAAACTCAACAGCCTCGGGTTCCTCCATGGTGCCGCGACCTTCGGATTGATAGACCATACTTTCGCAGTTGCATGCAGCATCGGCTGCGATTCGATATGCCAATGCGGCAGCGTCCACTATTACAGGCCCGTCAGAGAAGGGGTCCTGACGGCCGAGGCCGTCCTTGTTAACGAGTCCCGTTCGATAGCCGACTACGAGGTCAAAGTGTACGGCGACGGAAAGCTGATCGCCTCCGCCGTGTGTACGGGCTTCAAATTGGGGGCAAATAGATGACCGATAGAAAATGTCCGGAATGCGGGGAGATAGTTCCGTCCCTGAGCGTGACGTGCCCCAAATGTTACAGTTCGGTCCCTAGGACCGATGATGTGCCAGATAAAAAAGAAACTTCGTCATCGAAGGACAATGACCGAAAGGCGGGCGACAAAAGCATATTGATAGCAACACTGCTTGCCGCAATACCCGGCATATTCGGCCTTCAGGGCCTGGGAAGGATATATTTGGACTACCGGAGCGAAAAAGGATGGTTCTTCCTCGTCTTCGGAGCTGTGCTGTTCGCCCTCATTTACCTGTGCATAAATTGGTGGGATGTGGCCGGTTCCTTCACGAGAGTACTGTTGCTCCTGGCATTGGCGATCCTTGTCATGCTCTACATATCTTCATATCTGGCACAGTTAGCGGACGCCCACTTTGGATCTGTCTTCAAAATGTTCCGGTTTTAATAAAGACCATGGGAGCGAAGCACGACGATCATCTGCGAGGTCATCTGTGCCAGATCCAGAGCTCTTCTTCCATCCCCTATACCTGCGGGGTCGCCGGGACAAATTACCGAATAAGCATATCTTATTCGTTCGTTAAGCGTTTTTCCGGGTTCAGACATTGCGTTCCTGGGTATCCTGCGCGAAACAGAAGGCATCACCGACACCTCGTGTGTAAGGTCCCAAGGTTCGTAGAGCAGATATTTACCGAACACCTCGCCGATATCGAAACATGCAACGTCATTGCCGTTGAAGATCTTTTTTACATACGTTGCGACATCCATGACCGGAGAACCGAGATAAAGCTCCCGGACATCCATGCCTGAGGTTGCAGAAAGCCAGTCCAGCGAGGACTTTCCGATGTCCATCGGATCCAATAGGACAACATCGTGGTAGACGGTATCGAAATCCTTGTATCCGGGATCGACACGGCAGATCCCTATCTCGGCCACCACGTTCTCCGGATATCCTTTCTCGCCGTCTCCGTTGATTTCTACAACGTATAACTCCGACACGCAACCCGCATTGCTACGACAGTAATTAATTCCGCCGATTTTCCCCGGCTGAGGGTCATTGAGCATTGGTATGGAAAGAATTACTATCTCCCGACAGATATGGGGGTCAGATGAACAGGTCCAAGAGCATCGATGAAATATACGAAGAGGTGAGGGAATACGATATCGTCATAACGAACGATGCTCCGCTCGCGACCGCCCTAAATGCGCGTATAGACCGACCTACCGTCGGAGGCTTTGCATACACGCCGAGGCAGCTGGCGGCCGACCTTTCGATTCAGATACTTGGCGAACCGCTAAGGAGCGACCTTGACGTCGTTGCCACCGTTTCCGATGAGACTGGTTACGGGTTCAAGTATGTTCATGGCGAAATCGAAAACATAAGAAACATAAGGAAATACACATCGGACGTCGAAAAATACCTGTACTCGCGCCTGTCCCGCAACATCTACAATTCTTACAGGGTACTTCCGACGATAGAAAAGGCAATGGACATCTTTGTCCCCGAAACATACCATGAGAACAGCAGGCACGGGTACGTAATTTCCGATAACATGTTCGCCGGAAAAAAGACGGCCGTGATCGGGATAGAATTCTTCGACGACCTCGACAAACATTTCATACCGATAAAGCACGAGGAAATCGAAATAGCCGTTCAAGATGAGGATTTCGAGATCGGCGAAATATTCGAGATAGGCAACGACAGGCAGATCGCCGAGAACATCATCGACCTGATCGACTCCGAACGCGCCACGGACGTAGCCATCGTTATGGATACGGAGAGCGGTATCGCCGATGCCGTCCGCGCCGCTTTGTATAGGCGCGGAATACCGTTCAAGAATACTATGGCCGTCCGCGATCTTTCCCAGATAAGGGACTATCTGCGATTCCTTAATCTGGGCGCATCATACGGAACTGTCAGGGTCAGACATGTGAGGGAGCTTTTCTCCGCTTACAAGGGCACCATAAAATCCAAGCATGACAACGTGCTCCTTTCCAGGCTTCCGGAGATCGGAGGAAGGGCGCTGGAACTTGCGGAATGTATGAAGAACCTGGAAAAAATGACATTCCTTGAGGTCTGCGACCTGGTGGTGGGCGAACGGCACAGGCCCCAGGTCCATATCCTGCTTGAAGAGCTGAATTTTACAGAAAAGAAAGTGACTCCGCAGCTGATCGGAGAAATGAACTACGCCGTGAACAACGTATCCGAGCTCCACCACAATGAGCAGATACCCGACAGCGAAAAGAAGGGCGTTCTGTTGGCCGACTGCCACCGCTCCATGTTCGTCGACCGTCCTTTCGTCGCGTTCCTCGGAATGGGGGAGGAATGGGGCAACAAGATAATCGGAAGGCAGTATATCGATAAAGAGGCCGAGGCGGAGATGGACGCAATGAAATTCAGAGTCCTTCTTCAGCAGGGGACATCCCGCATCTATGCCGTGAACACCACAAAGAACGGTAAGGCCGCCCGTCCGACCTCGCTGTTCGACGGTATCTGCAAACTTGAGGGCAAAGTGCACTCCATCACCGGTTTCGGGGACATTGCCCAGGTAAGGAAAGGGTCGTGGTACAAAGAAGAGCCCGAGATCTTCCCCTATAGTGGCTCCGAACCCGTAGATTGTGGCGCCGACTGTGGTTGGAAGTTTACCAAATCGTCATACAACAACTACTGCGAGTGCCCCCGTGCATTCTATTATGGAAATCTTGTTACAACGCCGGACAACGAGCATACCGCTTTCGGCAACCTGCTGCATGAGTTCGCCGAGATGTACGTCTGTTATCCCGACCATGTTAGAAAAAGAGGCCTTGAATATTATGCAGAGCGTATAGGCGAAACCTACGCCGGCCTGTCGTGCCCCCTCATGGAGAACGTGGATATGGACCGCATACGCGTTGCCCTGAGAAACCTGATCGCCTTCATAGATGTCCAGAGACGGGAACCTGTCCCCTTGGATATGAAAAACACATCGCGCAAGTATCCAAACGGCCTTATGGAATCAGAAGGGCTTGAGATGTGCAGCAGTTACGCCGAGAGGGACATGACCTCTTCCGAATATCCGATATACGGCAAGTTCGACCTCCTGATCGGCCCCTGCTCGATCGATTACAAGACAGGGAAATACAATTCGGAAACCGAGGTTGTCAAAGGTCTCGATCCGGAGAACAAAGGCTACATGGAAACTCAGCCGATGATGTATCTCGCGCTCATCCCAGAGGCCGGGACGGGAGGAACTCCGGTTTTCCGCCTTTTCTTTATATTTGGCACCGACGGACGTGTCAAAGAAGGAACCTCCGTGCTTGACAATAAAGTGGACGTGCGTCTGCTGAAGGAAACAAAGATGGAGGCGCTGGCAGACCCGAATTCACCTCCCAGGGAGGATTTCGAGGGCGTAACGTCCTATGCCGAGATGTATGAAAACTGGGATTCTTTCATATCGCCGATACTGTCGTCGGGTCTTTCTCCAGAGAATTGGGAAAATGACGGAGTGCTTATCGATTCCATATTGTCATCGTTAAGATTGACATCGAACAAAACAAACATCAAAAAAGTCGTTGGCGCTTTGAAGAGATTAAAGAAATTTTCAGAGCCCGACTACTGGGCATGCGAAGGAGAGGTCTGCATCCCATCCGACTCCATGGGCAGATTCCTCGAGAAACTGTTGGATGATCACGCAGCCGCTTCGAAAAAGATGAGGTCCAGATTCGCCCCGGAACCGCGCATGGATTGCAGCAGATGCAATTTCATTTCTGTTTGCACCCGCGAGCCTGTTATCGCAGAAGAGGAGGGCGAAGAAGATGTCTAAGGAACCGAACCAGTCTCAGAAGAGCATCGCCGAGGGGCTGAACGGCTTCTATGTAGTGGATGCAGGGCCCGGAACAGGCAAGACTTTCACGATAGTCAGCAGATATGTGAACATCCTTAGCAGGCCGGACGTTCAGACGAGAGACATCCTGTTGCTCACATTCACCAAGAACGCCGCCACCGAAATGGAAGAGCGTATCCGCGAGAGGCTTGCCGAGGGAGACCTAGGGAAGGATACAAGACAGATACAGGCCGGGACATTCGACTCTTTCTGCTACTCGATCGTCAAAGAATCACCGGAGTCTGTCAGCGACTTCCTGGGTTTCGGCGAACGACTCACCCGCAGCGCGGCGCTTGTGGACAACGAAACGCTCAACAGAGAGTATTTCAGTGACTTCTTTGACCGCTTCAACGCCGAGCGCGGCAGCGAATACGGAGATATCGCCGTGATGGCCAGCACCATCCCTTCGGACGTGTACGCTCTTATCGGCAAACTCATGTCGAAGGGGATCGTCCCTCTCAGCAGAGGATGGTTCGGAGGAAGGGACGGCAAGGACCTTCTGGGAGATACCGCAAAGGTCCTTTCATCACTGTATAGGATGAACGGAGACTCCAAGGACAGGAATAAGCTGTTGAAGCGCATATCCAAGATCGTCGGCGGGGGGGAGCTTATCTCTTCCGGGTTCCCGCCGGTTTCGGCGGAGGAGGAGATCCCTTCGGAGATCCTGGAATCTGCGGCCAAGGAAGACAGATCCGGGATACTGAAATTCATACATGACGTCTATTACGAATACATACGGCGTTCGGTCGCCGACGACAGGCTCACCTACGGTCTTACCTCGGTCTTCGCATTCATAATCTTATACAGCAACGCGGGCGTCAGGGAACGCATGTCCTCCAGATATGTGATGATAGATGAATTCCAGGACACAAACGAGAACCAGATGATGATCGCACTGATGCTCCTCAGGGAGCCCAACCTCTGTGTGGTTGGAGACTGGAAACAGGGCATCTACGGATTCAGGTTCGTCTCCATCGACAATATAATCGATTTTGAGAGGCGCGCCGTAAGCATGCGTTCTTACCTCAACGACGACATAGAGCGCATTCCATTCAGAATACCGGCCGTCACGAGGCTCACATTGGACCGGAACTACCGCAGTTCACAAGAGATAATAGATACTTCTTTTGCCGTGCTGGGTATCCCTGGTTCCGATAACGAAAAGGTATCGCTCGATCCCGCGACCGTCACCAAACTTATGTCCGGTAACGAAGCCATCGGCAGCGACACGCACGTGAGGTTTGTGAAGACTCCGTCATCCGACCAGGCCGCGGAGACTGTTTCCAGGATCATAGATTACGTCACCGGCGAATACACCGTGCACGTCGGCGAAGAGACCAGAAGGCCGAAGTACGGCGATATCGCCGTGATATGCAAAAACAGTCGCATGTGCCGTGCCGTCTACGAAGAGGCGAAGTCTAGAGGCGTCGAAGCCTTCCTGCAGGGGGACGTGGAGATCATGTCCACCAGGGAGGGGAAGCTGCTGCTCGCATGGCTGAAATACATAAACAACAGGCAGGACCCGTGGGGGCTCGTGGGCATTCTTTCCGACATGGAATACAGTCTCGATGACATCAAAAGGATCTTACGGCCCGACAGTGAGGGCCGCTTTGCCGATGCCCCTTCGGAGATCTCCGAATTCAGGAGGGAACTGCTTAAGAAGAAACGCAGGGTCACGGACCTTATATCCTCCGTCTTCTCGCACTACGGACTGAACAACGACGTCACGCAGGCGATAATAACCACGCTGTCCTCCGCCCACCGTTCTTCTCTGCTGACGATATCCGACCTCATCAGGATAATCGAGACCGATATCGCAGAACACAATACGTACAGCATCGACGCGGACCTGAACTCCGATGCGGTTCTGATACAGACGATGCACAAATCGAAGGGGCTTGAATATCCGATAGTTATAATACCGCAGCTGGACAAAGGTGTCATCCCTAATACCAGGGGCGATACCTCTGTCATCTCGTTCAACGAGACGGACGGCGTCAGGTGCACCAAGGAACTGGTATCGGCCGACGGCTACCTTAGGACAGGGCGTTCATGGAAGACGATGCTCGTACGTGCGTCCGCAGACAAAGATTACAGCGAGGACCGTCGCACGCTGTTCGTGGCGATTTCGAGAGCTGAACAGTATATCACGATGATATGCGGCGACAGGCCGTCCAAATTCATATCGACGTTGTCGGGAGACAGTTACGAGGAGGCGCTGGGACATCTGTCCGCCCCCGTGTCCGATAAAAAGGAACGCGTCATACGAAAACCAGAACTGGCACCCTTCCAATCGCGTCGCCGGGTCATCGGTGTCCATGACATCATGGTCTTCAACGGTCTTTCTCCCGAGGAGGGGGCCGACGAGGTTTCGGGAAAGGGCATGGAGTACGGAAAGAAAGTTCATGCGATCGCCGAGGGGCTTGCAAAGGGCATCGAACCGAAGGAAAGCGTCCCGGAGATACCCGCCATAAAGGAGGTCCTGGCATCCGTCAGCGGCGCAGACCTGATACTCGTCGAGGCGCACTGCCTGCTGCCTTTGAACGGCATCAACGTCTCGCTGAGCGGTTACATCGATATGCTGGCACTTTATCCGGACCGCGCTGTGGTACATGATTACAAGACGGATGTTTCAAAAAACAACCTGGAAGCATACAAGCTTCAGCTCAGCGTTTACGCTTACGCAGCAGAAGGATTCTACAAGAGGCCGACAACATGCGTCATAGATTTCGTATCTTTGGGCGACACTGTCGAATTCGACCCTATACCCAGAGATGAAATAGAATCGGCTGTACAGATGATTTTATAAGCGGATTCGGTTCAGGTCTTATGGCAGTCCGCGGCCTGAGCGCCGATGAGGTTAATCAGCGAAGGGCTTCAGGCTTGGTGAATACCGTCGAGTCTTCCGTAAGCCGCAGTTACAGGGATATTTTCATAGAGAACTTCCTGAACTGGTTCAACCTCATACTGATGCTGCTGGGCGTTGCACTGTATCTTCTCGAGGAATATACCAGTGCAATATCGGCCACTGGCATAATCGCACTGAACATATTGGTGTCCACTCTCCAGGAGATCAAGGCCAAACGCAGGCTCGATAAGATCGCACTGCTGCTGAGGCCGAAGGTCATCGTCATCAGGGACGGTTTGGAGAGAGAGATCGACCAATCCGAAATTGTTATGGACGACGTCATCCACCTGGTCTCCGGCGACCAGGCGCTGGTCGACGGCGAACTGATCGAGATGCGTTCTCTCGAGATGGACGAGGCCGCATTGAGCGGAGAATCGAGCCCCATAAGGAAGCACGTGGGGGACACCATATTCTCCGGGTCTTACTGCGTGACGGGCGAGGCGTACTTCAGAACCACCGCCCTGGGCTCCGATACATATGCATCGAAGATGCTCGTCAGCGCCCGCAGCTACAAAAAGAAGAAAACTCCGCTGCAGATGGAGACGACCGCGGTCACGCAGCTGCTGATCTCCGTTGCCGCATTGATACTTATCATATACACCGTTCTGAAGCTCATCACGGGCGCCAACACGACCCTGAACGAGCTGCTTAAAACGGCCACCATAATTCTGGACGTCGTTCCGATAGCCCTATTTTTGCTTATAACTCTGACTTACATGATAGCCGCCATCCGCATGGCGGACACCGGATTGCTTCTGCAGAGGTCCAACTCCGTCGAGTCGATGAGCCATGTGAACACCGTGTGCATGGACAAGACCGGAACGATCACCACCAACCGCCTTATCTTCAGAAAGATGGACATGAGGATGGATGAGGACCGCGCCAGGAAGCTCATCAGATTGTTCGTAGGCTCCACAGGAAGCCACAACCGTACCGTGGGGGTATTGAAGAGCGAATTCGGTTCTGAAGAGAGCAACCTGATCGAAGAGATCCAGTTCTCTTCCGAAAGGAAATACAGCGCCGTCCGGACCCAGAAGGACGGGACGGAGTATGTCGTGATCATGGGGGCCTGGAACACCCTGAAGGACCATGTAGAGGACAAGATGGACATACAGGAGGTCATCACGTCCATGTCGAGGCAGGGGCTCAGGAACGTGGTTCTCTGCGAGGGGAGCGGCAGACTCTTCGACGGAGAGGAGCCTGTCATCCCGAACGGCCTAAGAATTATAGGAGTGGCGGCAATCGCAGACGAGGTACGTGCCGACTGCAGAGAGACCATGGACGTATTCCTGAAAAACGGCATTGATATAAAGGTGATATCCGGGGACGATCCGGAAACCGTAAACGCCCTTTTCAGCATCGCAGAGATACCGGGAGAAAGAAGGATAATCTCCGGTGACGAGCTCGACGCGCTAAAAGGCCAAGAGAAGACGGATACGATACTGGCCACCAACATATTCGGACGTATGAGGCCCGATCACAAGGAAGTGATCATCGACACCCTCAAGCTGAACAACAGGTACGTCGCGATGGTCGGGGACGGCGTCAACGATGTCAAGGCCATTAAGGCTGCACAGGTCGGCATCGCATTGGAGAGCGGGAGCGGCGCCGCACGCGGAGCGGCGGACATGGTACTCATGAGAGATAATTTCGCGGCCCTGCCCAAGGCCCTCATGGAGGGCCGCAGGACCGTCACCGGGATGCGGGATATTCTCAAGATCTATCTGACCAGGAATTTCACGCTGGTATTTCTTATAGTATTTACGCTGCTGTTGCTTGGCAACTCGCCGCTGCTGCCGATACAGAACACGATGTACGCTTTGCTCACCGTTTCCATATCGGCATTCCTGATGACCCTCTGGGCCAAGCCGGACGACAACGGAGATATGGTCCTTCCGGAAGTGATCCGTTTCGCAATCCCTTCTGCATTCCTTATCGGATTGTTCGGAATCGTCATCTACATAATTTTCTACTTCGGGACCGGGACGTTCATAAACATCGACTATCACGCCATGGCCGAATCGGCCGGAGTACCGTACATCGACCTGGTAAAATCTCTGGACCTGGCGGGAACAGACGCGACGATCGGCATGTTCGAGAACGATATACGCGAGATCAACGCCCGCAATGCAATGCTGTTCTTCATCATACTGGCCGGAATATTGGAGCTTTTGCTCGTGCACCCGATACACAGATTCCTGTCGGTGAACGAAAGAAAGGTCACAAAGGACATCAAGCCGACGCTATTGGTCATTCTTCTCCTCCTGCTGTTCTCCTGCGTCTACTTCGTTCCGGCGACCGATTGGTTCATGATCAGATACATATCGACCGCGGTGTTCCCGGCGGAATATTATATTCCGATAATCGGCCTTGCACTGGTCTGGTTGTTCGTCCTGAGGACCGCGTTGCGCAGCGGACTGTTCTCTTCCATTTCGATCTACACCGAAACGTGGTTCAACAATAAGCTCGACAAGGAAGTCGAAAAGAGCATGAGGGAAGACAGCGCCCCGGATCAAGGCGAGTAAGTTCCATCGCGGAACATCTGCACCAGTATGTGCGACGCGACCTTGGCATCCGACATCGCGCGGTGCTCCTGAACCCCCTCGATCCCGGCAGGGTCCCCTTCCACTATTTTTTCGTACGCAAGATCCAGCTTGGGATACTGGTACTGCCTCCCGTAATATTGGCTGGGCACCTTACATATGGGGGTGGCGGCCTTCATAATATCCGTGCACTCTGTGAAGAGGTCCTTCATGTTCCACGGTTCGTGGTAGAGGAACTTGCCCATATCATACTCCGTATTGTAAGACGTTACCCTCTTCCCCCTCAGAAGTTTCCTTACGTCGGCGACCACTTCCCGCATGGGAGGGGCCGAATCGACCATGTCGAGCGTCATGTCCGTGTTCTCGAATATCCATGCATTGCGACGATATTCGTTCCATTCGGACGTATCGTAGCCTACCACTGAAGAATATACCGGTTCCACGGTGCCTTTTTCCAGGTCCACCCTGCATACTGCAATGTCGACTATGACGTCCTGGGGATGTCCTTTCAGGCCGGTGGTCTCCGTGTCGAGAACGTATATCTCGCCTGCAAAGAAATTGTCCAGCGTGCTCATTTCCTACGCCCCTCCTCTTTTACTTCGTCCTTGTATCTGGAGTATCTGATCAGCTTGTACAATGAGTACAGAAAGATCAGGAGGACCGTCGCAGGAAGATACACCGGAGAATAATAGTCTAAAATCTGGGAGACCGTCAAAGAGGACAGGTCTATGACTTCCAATGCGAAACCCATCGACGGCACTGTCTGCGCAATGGCCGCGGCGTCCCCGGCCGTCAGCGGTACGGCGAAGGGCACAGCGAGTGAAATTATCAAAGCCATCGATCTCATCGCGGTCGCATAGCATTCGTTTTATAAAAACGGCAATCAAAAAAGATATCAATCGAACGCCCCGATACGTGGACATGAGCGTTGTAATCTCGATGTACGGAAAAAATACGGAAATCGCCGCCGAAGGCACTCTGGGCGAAGCTTTTCGTTCCATGGGTCTGCTCCCGAACGCGTTCCTGTTCCTGATGAAAGGGACGCCCGTCCCTTCCGACACGCCCCTCGAGGACGGTATGGTCGTCCAGGCGATCAAGGTCGCTTCCGGCGGATGATCATTGTTCGGCGATTTTGTTTAGTGCTTCGAAATCGAAGCCGCAACGCTCCGCCTCGGATATAAGTGAGTCCAGGTTCTCCAGGTACGCCGAACTTGTATCTTTTCCGGACATCCTGCCGCCGGAATTCGAGAGGGAATCCTCTTCGGGGAACCTGAGGTCCGCATAAGGGAGTATACCGAGGCACTTCATGCCCGTGGCATCCTCGATGCTCGCTATGCCGCTCCCGAGTATCGTCGGGTCGCCGCGGAAACGGTTGATGATGAATCCCTTCAGCAGTCCGCGCTGTCCCTCCGGGATCAGCTTCCACGTGCCGTAAAGGGCTGCGAACACGCCCCCTCTTTCTATATCTCCTACAAGTACCGATGGTATGTTCCTATCGCGCATCATGCCCACGTTGGCGATGTCCCTCTCGCGGAGATTTATCTCCGCCGGGGATCCGGAGCCTTCGCATACCACCGCATCGAACATCCCTCTGAGCCTGTCATAGGCCTTGCAGGCCTCTGCTGTCGCAATTCCTATGTCCAGCGGCTTATCGTCCGTAATATCGGCATAGGGAATCCCGTTGAGCACGACCTGTATCCTGCCGTTGCCGCTGGGCTTCAGCAATATCGGGTTCATGTCCGTGACGGGGGCCGTCCCGGAGGCCATGGCCTGGAAGGCCTGACCTATCCCTATCTCCCCTCCGTCGGACGTGGCGTAAGAATTTAAGGACAGATTGGAAGCCTTGAAGGGTGCGACGCGGACCCCTTTGCGGGAAAGGTATCTGCAATACATGGCCGACACCGTGGTCTTACCGGCCCCCGATGATGTGCCCAGGAAAAGGACCTTCACCGTACCGCCCCTATGATGTCCATGATCTTGTTCATATCCAATGCGTCCTCGAACACGTCCGCCAGCTTATCCAGGTTCCAGTCCACGTAATCGTTGTAGTCGACGCTTTCCGGAGCCGTGTTCCCGCCCTTGACGAACGAAAGGAAATATCCGCGGAAGTCCTGGGTGTCGAACGCCCCGTGCAGATATGTGCCGAACAGCATCTCGTCCTCGCGGACCGAACCTTCATCCGTGTTGCCGGAAAAACCTTCGATGGAGAACAGCGGCCTTTCCCTCACTTCCGTCCCGCCCATATGTATCTGGTAACCGGTCACTTCGCCGCCGGTGGCGATTATCTTTCCGCGTTCCTGCCTCACGCATTTCTCGTAACGTTCCCATGACGTGACGTTATCGAAGAACCCGAGCCCCTGGGTTTCGGACGGTTTTCCGTCCTCGATACCCTTGGGGTCCGACAGCAGCGAGCCCATCATCTGATATCCGCCGCAGAGCCCGATGATCGGCACCTTTCCTTTCATCGAGAGTATCTTTGCCGCAATCCCGTTTTCCTTCATCCATCTGAGGTCCGAGATAGTATTCTTGGTCCCCGGAAGCACGATCGCGTCCGCGCCGTCGAACTCCTCGGGCCTATCGGCGAATACCACCGTCGTGTCCTCGAGGAAAAGCGGATCCAGGTCGGTGAAGTTGGATATCCGGGGGAACTTGACGACCGCGATGCGCATCGAACCTGTGCCCACGGTACGTGAATTGCGGAAGCTCTCGGAGTCCTCGCTCGGAAGCTTAACATCGGCATGCGGAACGATACCTATCACCGGTATCGCCAGCATCTTCTCCAGCTCGTCGGCCCCGGACCTCATTTTTCCGGTGTCTCCCCTGACATTGTTGATTATTATCCCCTTGATCCGCTTCCTGTCGTTCTCAGGGATCAGCTCGACGGTTCCGAGCGCATATGCGAACGCACCGCCCCACTCAGCGTTCACAACCAGCAAGCAGTCTGCGTCCGCGATGACCGCCGCCTGCATGTTCGCTATGTCTGAATCATAGATGTTTATCTCGGCGGGGGACCCCGCGCCCTCCATCACCACGATATCATATCTGTCAAGAAGGAAATCGATATTTCTTTTCACGGCCTCTCTGCCTGGTCCCGGGACGAACTCCGAATAATAGGAAGAGACATCATAATCTGCGAAGGGCTTCCCCTCGACCACGACCTGCGAGACCATATCGCCCTTCGGCTTCATGAGTATCGGGTTCATATGATAGTCGGTGTTCTTCAGGCCCGCGGCCTGCGCCTGCAGCGCCTGTATCATGGCAATCTCCGAACCCGTCCTCGTAACCTTTGAGTTCAGGCTCATATTCTGTGATTTGAAAGGCGCCGTGACGAAACCTTTCCTATGAAGGATCCTGCATAAAGCGGCAACTGTCACGGATTTGCCGGCGTCGGATGTCGCGCCCAACACCATGATCGCCCTTCCCCTGCGCCAGAACTTCTTCTTCGCATCAGAAAAGATCTCGGCCATCCTCTCGTCGCCACATTCTTCGAAACCGGTACGTCTGATCTCGTCCAGAACGAAGCATGCGACCTCCCTGCGATGGATGAAAAGACAGTCCGAACAGTCCCATACTTCACTGCCGCGCCTGGATTCTATGAACTTCCCGAACTTTTCGTCCTCGCACGGATAGAACGGGCAGAAACAGAAGGTGCAGTCCTGGCCGATGAAATGGCTGGGATGGTACGGGCATCCGTGGTCGGAACCTGTATGGCCCCTCTCGACCTCCTCCTTCACTTTCTTTTTGATGCAGTCCATTTCCGGCCCCAGGTTGGATGGTATTACCAATATAATATTTGGAGGTACGGCCGAACATCCAGCTCACTTTCGGAATATTCGGCGGACCTGGGGAGACCATACTTAAACTTCCGTATTGTTACAGTGGGCTATGTCTGACTTTAAATTCATCCACTGCGCGGACCTGCATCTGGGCAGCAGGTTCTCGGGAATAAGGTCCAGGAACGGGGACCTTGCGAAAAAGATGACGGAGTCCACATTCTCTTCTTTCTCAAGGATAGCCGACCTCGCACGTTCCGAGGACGCAGATTTCATGGTGATATCGGGAGACGTCTTCGACAAAGAGACGATCACTCCTCTGACCAGGTTCCGCTTTGCCGAAATCCTAGAAGATATGAAAATCCCATGTTTCATCGCATGGGGGAACCATGACCATACGACGAGCTGGGAGGACAGCATTCCTCTGCCGAGGAACGTCCATGAGTTCGGCGGAGAGCCCGAGCAACAGATACTGGACCTGAAGAACGGCGGTACCGTCGAGATATCCGGCATAAGCTTCACCTCAAAAAATACCAGCGAAGACCTGGCAGTGAAGCTGGACGGCAGGAAGGACATTTTCACCGTCGGATGCGTGCACTGCGACGTCGATTCCCAGGACGGATCGGGTTACGCGCCCACCCGGCTTGGCGATCTGATCCCGAAGAACATCAACTATTGGGCACTGGGTCACATCCATAAGCGCGCCGTGCTGCACGAGCGCCCTTATGTCGTATATCCCGGGAATTCACAGGGAAGGAACATCAAAGAGTCTGGAGAGAAGGGCGCTTATGTCGTCAAGGTCGCCTCGAACATAGTCACCGAGATGCGTTTCGTGCCCACCCAGACGATGGTGTGGGAGAAGATGGAAGTAGATATCACCGGATGCGATCTGGGCTCTTTCGTCGAACGCGCTTCCTCGCTGATCGGGAGAGACTCCGTGGTGCGCCTTGTGATAAACGGGCGCGGAGTGCTCGACCGCATGCTAAGGTCCGACCCTGACGATGTTATGGAAGCGATACGTAAGAGGGCCGCCGGTACGTTGGCCGATATCGAGGTCAACTCAAAACCGGAGAGAGCGCCTGTCGTCGGAGGGAACGACCTTGTATCGAAGGTCGCGGCCGTGTCCGAAGCGGTGATGAACATGGAAAGGAAAGACCTGATCGAAACGATCTGCAGCACCAAGACTTCGAAAAATCACCTGCAACAATATTTCGAATCACTGAGCGACGAGGAACTCAGAAACGTCGTCAACGATGCGAAGATCAGATTGATGGAGCGTTTCTCGGAGGCGTCCGAATGATCATAGAGTCAGTGCGTATCCGCCTCTTCGGAAAGACCGCGAACAAGGATTACGGTCAGATGTTCCCGGGACTTACCGTCTATTACGGCGAGAACGAGAGCGGGAAGACCACGCTTAAGGAATTCATCAGAACCACCCTTTTCAAAACTGCAACGCGCAAGAACAATTATCCGCTGACCATGAGCACCGATTCCGGCGAGGTGGACTGCATAACCGATTCGGGAGAGAAGTTCACTATAACAAGGGCCGGCAACAAGATAGTGTCCAGCATCGGAAAGATGCCACCGGAGATATCCGGAGTGGACCCGGACGTCTACAGGAGCGTTTACGCCATGAACCCGGACGACCTCATAGATACGGCCGTCGTCGATTCCGGCGATATCAAAAGGAAATTCCTAACGGTTCCCGGGGGAGAGAACATGCCCCAGATATCGGAATCCATAGATTGCGAGATGGAGGCTCTTCTGAATCAGTCCAAGATCACCGATTCCAGGGGAATCGGCAAGCTTAGACGCGAGATCGACGAAAACGCCAAAGCCATCGATCTAGCCAGATTGAAAGGACCCGAATATTGCAGGTTGGCGAAGGACGAGGCCGAAATAATATCGGAACTCGCTGTGCTCAGAGAGAAGCAGGCGGAAGGCGAAAAGGTCAGGGCCCGGATAAGAGCATACGGAGAACAGAAGAAGAACATGCTCGAATACGGGGAGCTGGAACTGAGCCGTAACGTTATGGGCGACGCCGACAGGGCTCCGCCCGAGGGAATGGCCAAGTACAGGGAGCTGAGGGACTCGGTCGGATTCAGGCTCGCAAAAAAAGAAGATGCCGAAAAGAAACTGGACGAGATCGGAGAAAAACTCGGAGGCGCCTCTTTCGATGCCGTAGAACGGAACAGAGCGCGCATACTGTCCCTTAACGAGAACATAGGCTCATACAGATCCGCGGCGTCCGATATGAGGGCGATCGGTGAAGAAGTTTCCATACTGGATTCGGATATCGCCTCGCTGATGGACGGCAGACTGGACGAAGATACCGCCAGGAACGCCGACACGGGCCAAGATGTGATCGACCGGGCCTCCGATACACGGATGCCTAAAAAGAACAACGTGCCTGCCATCGTGCTCTTGGCTCTTGCGGCCGTTTCGGCCGTGGCCGCATTCGTTACGGCCGTCCCATACATTTACGTCGTCGCGGCGGTGTTCGCCGTTCTTGCGGCGGTCACCGTTCTCCGTTCCGTAAAACCTGCCGCGGACCTCTTCGACGACTACATCGTATCCCGCGGATTCCCGCCCGGTACACGCAGAGAGGAGGTCGCCGGGCTCTGTTCCGTCATAGACAGCATCAGGAGGTTGGAGGAAAAGCGCCAGTCCTACATTGGACGCGTCAGAGACATGGAGGCATCGATAAACGGATTAGATTCCGAACTTGCATCGGTAGCATCCGAAGTGGGCATCGAACGCGTTTCCTTCGAGGCCGACGTGCGCATGCTCAACGCCCTCGTCGCATCTCTCTCCGGGATAACCGATGCAGCCAAAACGGCAGAAAGTGCCCGCTCCGAATATCTGGACGCCCGGGCCGTCCTCGACGGATACCTCGCCCCCTATGGGTCGGCGGAGGAGCTTGAAAGGATAGTGAAGCTCAAGATCGAACGGGACCGGACCGACGAAAGGATGGATAATATAAAAACCATCTTGGGTTCGGCCGGCATCGACATGGTATCCGAACCTCCCCCGCTGCCGGACGACCTGACTGCGGAAATCGGTGAAAAACAGATAAATCTTGGAAAAATAAGCAACCAGAAGGCCGCCATACTCAGAGACTCGGACACCGAGCGCCTCTACAACGAGAGAAGCTCGCTGGAGACCGAGCTGTGCTCGGAGAAGCGCAGGTGGGGGGTCCTTTCGTTGGAGAAACATATATCTGACGCCGCATGCGACGATATCTACGACAATATGCAGCCGCGCGTGATCCAGACCGCCGACAGATATCTGGAGATGATGACGAAGGGGATTTACCGCATGGACGGTAACCCTCGTACGAAGAATGTTTCCATACGAAGCGGGACAGAAATAAAATCTAAGGATCAATGGAGTTCCGGCCTTGCGGGGCAGGTATGCCTCTCGCTCAAGCTGGCGGTCGCGAAGGAGATGTCGGACGAAAAGCTTCCGATATTGTTGGACGATGTGTTGCTGGTGTTCGATTCGGAAAGGAAGCTCGGCGCATGCCGTGCGCTTTCCGAGGTCGCAAAGGATATGCAGATCATATTCTTCACCTGCGACCGCGAGACATATGGATTCATGAAGCAGGTTGGAGCGAAAACGGTGGAGATATCGCTCTGACTGGATCGTACCAAGAAAATACCTATGGCGGCGCGTACGAAACATTTATGCATTCGTCGCCGCCACAGGGCGATTGCATAGGCGCTCCGTCATATGCATCGGAGACGGTCGGCACTTCGTTCTGTGCGGAGTACCGGTCGCCGTCCGAGACAGACCCGACCTCGCTGGATGTAACTACGATGACGAGGCTCGCCAATATCAAAGACAGCAACAGACAAAAAAGAAAGGTGATGGCCTTGGGAGGCTTGTTGCTTTTTTTCAGCTTTTTGATACCCCCATAATATCAAACTGAGTTTACAACTATTTCCTTCTATCGTCCAACGTTGCAGCTTCGCATAAGCGTTCCTACCGCCCCTATGACGCCAAAAAACACCGCTTATGACATGGTTGCGGTGCAATCGAAAAATGCTTAACCCAAAAATATAACACAAACACTTCATTTTGTAATGTGCGCCCTTGATTCGTCGGCTACCCTAAGGCATACGACGAAAATCAGGGTTAAATTCATCTGTTTTCCGCAAAACGTTATAAGCGTGATATGCATTTGAGCATTAAGGGAATTGAATGTTCCCTGTTCACTGATTCACTATCAATCGGCAACCCCGTACAAATGACCGGGTTGCGAGACCAAAATAGATACCGCTGAGCGGGAAAGACGACAGGTCTGAGACGAGAATACAGTTCGCGTAGGGCAAATGCCTATGAGAAAGAGCTGAGCAGGGCATAATCTCTTCCTTCATGGAAATGATTCAAATGTACGCAGATCCAACAGCTACAAAATATTTGGTTAAAGCGAAAATAAACGCTGACGGTGTCGTGGAGAAACCCGACGTCGTGGGAGCGATATTCGGACAGACGGAAGGACTTCTCGGCGACGACCTGGACCTCAGAGATCTCCAAAAAACAGGGAGGATCGGAAGGATAGAAGTCGATGTAACCTCGAAGGGCGGAAGGTCCGAAGGTAACATCACGATGTCCTCCAGCCTCGACCAGGTTGAAACAGTAATCCTCGCATCTGCTCTGGAGACCGTCGATCGCGTGGGTCCCTGCAAGGCATTCATAAAGGTCCTCGGGATCGAGGATGTAAGGATAACCAAGAGGGAGAAGGTCATAGAACGCGCCAAAGAGCTCCTTTCCGAGCTCATAAAGCAGTCGAAAGGGACCAGCTCCGACCTTACGGACAACATAAGAAAGAGCCTGCAGGTCGAAGAGATAGTATCATACGGCAAGGACAGGTGCCCTGCCGGACCTAACGTCAAGGATGCCGAGGCAATAATAGTCGTCGAGGGCAGATCGGACGTTCTGAACTGCCTCAGGGCAGGGATTAAGAACGCCATAGCCGTCGAAGGGACAGATATCCCCAAGACGGTTCAGGACCTCTCCAAAGAGAGGGTCGTCACCGCGTTCGTAGACGGCGACAGAGGAGGAGAACTGATTCTGAAGGAGCTTTTCCAGGTGGCCGAGGTCGACTTCGTCGCCCGCGCTCCCCGCGCCCAGGAAGTTGAAGAGCTCACACAGAAGCAGCTTGTGAAATGTCTCCGCAACAAGATACCTGCAGACCAGTACATGGAAATGAACGGTATAACGGTCGAAGAGCCCAAGGAGAAAGAAGAGGAAAAGGAGAAGGAAGAAGATTCCAGGCCTCCCAGAAGGGAACAGCACTCCAGCCACGACCGCCACCAGAATCAGAATCAGAATCAGAACGCAAGGTCGAGAGATGATGACCGCGCTCCCAGGAAGGAGAGATTCAACACCGAAGCCGCAGACAGGTTCAAGAAGAAAGAGGTCAGGGAAGAGCCCGAGGTTGCAGAAGAATCCGAGCCCGAGCAGGTGAAAGAGAACGTGAAACCTGAGGTTGTGAAACCTGAGGTTGCAAGGCACGAGACCGTAAGAAATGAATCTGCAAGGACCGAGGCCTCAAAACCCGAGGTCGAAGAGAAGAACAATGCAGAGACAGATGAAAAGCCCACGAGGTCCCTCCGCGCAAAGAGGCCCAGAAGGGCCGACAAGGCGCTGACGGAAGACCAGGTCTTCTTCAGAGATATGCTCGCCGACATGGCATCCACCCACAATGCGAAACTTCTCGACGCCGAGAAGAAGATTGTAAAAGAGGTAGCCGTGAAGAGCCTCGCCGACACCCTCAAGGAAGAGGGCGAGGGAATCGCATCCATCGTCTTCGACGGAGTAATATCTCAGAGGATAGTAGATGTCTGCGATGAGAAGAAGATCGGTGTTGTGGTCGCCACCCGCAAGGGAAAGGTCTCCAAACTGCCGGCCGACATGACTCTCTGGGCAAAGGACGATTTCTACTGAGGAAATCCCATGACAGAAAAGAGGCCCGTAAAAAACTGGAGCGATGTGACCGAGCTGTCCTCCACCGGCGATATCCGTCTGCCATCCGACCCCCTGGATAGGGTGCTGGGTCAGAACGGGGCCATCGAAATGGCCAAGATCGCCGCAAAACAGCGAAGAAACCTGCTCCTGGTCGGGCCTCCCGGCACCGGCAAGTCGATGATAGCTCAAGCGCTGTCGTTGAACCTGCCGGTGCCGAAACATGAGGTACGCGTGGTGAAGAACCCCGAAAACAGCGAGAGGCCCCTCTTAGAAGTGGTGGACGATAAGGAGGTCGTCCGGGAAGAGGACCTTACGGCCGAGACCGTAGGAAAAATTCTAGAACCCAAGAACGCCCCTGTGAACGTCGCAGAGAGGCTAGGGTTCCGCTGTAAGAAATGCGGAGCATATTCCAGTCCCCACGACCTTGTGTGCCCCGAATGTCAGACCGGAAAAACAAACGTTGCGGGAAATGCGCCCTTCGCCGACCTCTTCGGCAGCCTTATGGAATCATTCAACGGGCAGCCGACGCTCGCAGGAAAGGACCGCGTAAATACCACCCGCACGCTTGCCGACGGCACTGAAGAGACGATCGTCTTCGAAAGGGCCGGCGACAACATCCGCATGCTCGACCAGAAATCTCTGGAAAAAAGGAGCCAACTCCAAGGCACCAAGAACAAGAAGATACTTGTCAAACTCAGGAGGAATCCGTTCGTTATGGCCACCGGTTCGTCCGAGACCGAACTTCTGGGAGACGTTTTACATGATCCATATGGCGGTCATGAAAAACTAGGCTCCCCTGCTTACGAGAGGGTCGTCGCCGGAGCGGTACACGAAGCCCATGAGGGCGTTCTCTTCATCGACGAGATTTCGCATCTCGGAAATCTCCAGAGATATATTCTAACGGCGATGCAGGAGGGGACGTTCCCGATAACGGGGCACAACCCGCAGTCGGCGGGAGCCAGTGTCAGAGTTGACGCGGTCCCCTGCGACTTCATACTGGTAGCCGCCTGTAACATACAGGATATCGAAAACATCCTTTCTCCGTTGCGTTCGCGTATAATCGGTAACGGATACGAAGTGCTGGTCGACACGGTTATGCCGGACAACAGCGAGAACCGCGCCAAATACGCCCAGTTCGTGGCCCAAGAGGTCCAGAAGGACGGACGTATCCCGCATGCAGAAATACCTGCAGTGGAAGAACTGATCAAGGAGGGCCGCCGCAGGGCGAAGCTGGACGACCAGTCGAATTCGCTTACTCTGAGGCTGAGGGAGATGGGCGGGCTCATACGCGCGGCAGGAGACATCGCCGTAATGGACGGCGAGGACATGATCACCGCGGAACATGTACGCAGAGCGCTAAAGCGTGCGATGCCTGTTGAAGAACAGATAAAGAACAAATACGGATCGTACACCAAGGGCCTTTCCAAAGACGTGACAAGCGCTCAGAAAGAAACATCCCAGTATTATTTCCAGAACGAGCACGTACCTGACGACAGCATGTTCAACTGAACAAAATTTTTAAAGGGGGGCTTTCGCCCCCTAAATGATTTTACTGCTTCTTTTCCTTGCGGAAGGTGAGGAACCAGTCGTAGCTGTACTTGTCATCGGACCTGCTGACATCTGCCATGCGTTCCTTCGCTGCACCGCAGCTTCCGGGTGCAGGGATGATGACATCGTCTCCGGGTTTCCAGTTGGCAGGTGTGGCACATTTGTCTTTGTCCGCCTTCTGCAGAGCGATGACCACTCTCTTGATCTCCTCCATGTTGCGTCCGGTGCTTGCCGGGTAGTATAGGATGGTCCTGATCTTTCCATTGGGATCTATGACGAACGTCGCACGTACCGCAGAAGTAGACGTCTTGTCGTGGATCATGCCATATTTGTTGGCAACATTCATGCTAACGTCGTCGATCAGCGGGAACGAGATCTCTTCACCTTTCTTGTGAGGTCCCCACTCCATCTGACAGAGCGACCTGAGCCACGCGATGTGCGAGTGGATAGAATCTATCGAGAGTCCGACGAGCTGGGTGTTGAGGGCTTTGAACTCCTCCGTCATTGCGGCAAAGGTCATGAACTCGGTGGAGCAGACTGGCGTGAAATCCGCGGGATGGGAAAAAAGAATGACCCATTTTCCCTTGAAATCCTCGGGAAAGTTAATCTGACCCTGAGTGGTGTTCGCCTTGAAAGCGGGCGCGTCCTCCCCAATGAGAGGGATTCTCGGGCTGAATTCTGCATCGTCATAGCAGTAGCAGCAACAAGGTTCTTCGTTTTCCATATTTTTTACCTCCGACAGCAATCATCCCTCGGATTATTATAGGTGTTGGACGAACCAGAAATCGAATTAAATGGCGATTATGAGTTCTGGACCGTAGTGCCGATCATCCTGATCGCATCTCCGCCATTGTTGTAGAACGCCGGCAGGGACTCCGTGACTATGAAACCGCGGACCCTGTAGAAGTTTATCGCCGCCTCGTTTTCTATGCGGACCTCGAGCTGGACCGTATATGCGCCCTCGGTAACGGCGCGCCGCCGTAGTGCCGCCAGAAGTTCCGATCCGACACCTTGGCACCTGTTCTGCCTTTCAACGGCCAAAAGTGCTATTCCCACGCGGTCCGGCCCCAGATAAGAACCGCAAATGAATCCGATAACCCTGCCGGTAACAGAACAAGCTACAATCTGCCCGCCGGGCCACTGCCTTAGGAAATACGAAAAAACCTCCGGCAGATAATATTCATCGAGCGAGCTCGTAGCGATCGCGTACACGCGGGGGAGGTCCTCTTCGGACATCTGTCTTATTATCACCGATTTCTCCTCTTCCGTTTTTCTCGGGAATCCCGAGTTCTTTCTGCCCTGATGGTACCCAGGACTGCCACGGAGGCTGACACTATTATTGCTAAGTATACTGAATTGACATTAATACTGTCGGTTCCGGGACTTTGTTCGTCAATGATGTATTCGGCCATTGCAACGGCGGATCTTCCTGTATCTTCCTCAATTACCGTAACGACGAGAGTATGCTTTCCGGGCTCCAATTCATCATAAGATATCTTCGGTATAGAGGACCTCCGTACGAATCTCCCGTCACCGTAGATGTCCCATACATACTCATAATCTCCTTTCGGCGCTATTTCCACCTCAAAAAAGCCGAAGTCGCCCGGTAGGCGATTATCGAAACGACTGATCTCGACAGCTATCTTCCCGGAGCGGTCGTTGTTGTTCCAGTCTTCAAGGAAATACGAAGAATAATAATCTGCGACATCTGGAGATTTTATAATCACGGCAGCTTCCCTATTGCGGAAAAACGACGTGTCGGTCCAGTTGACAGAACCTATCCATACGCTGTCGTCGACGATCACGCCCTTATTATGAGTTAGCCAAAATCCTTCCCCTCCGTTTATTCCCGCGGCCTTCATGCGGGTGGTCGTGTTGATAAGGCCTATCTCGGCCGACTTGCCGCCTGTGTCGTTGGTAATGTCCAGCAACAGTCTGCAGTCCACGCCGCGGGATGCCGAATCGACCATCCATGACACCGGTGAATCTTCCGATATGCCGAGATAAGAGTCCGACAGGTCCATCTGCTGGGCATACGCTCTGGTCTCGGAGCCTTCGATAAAAGACCTGAGCGATTCGTAAGAGTTGTCCGGAGATAATATCGGCGATACGCTGCAATCCCTGAATGTCATGCTTTCGTGGCTGTCGTCATGCGTCAGGCCCGGATCGGAATATATCAGGCCGCCTTCGAAACGGGTCTGTTCCGGATAAAGTGCCAGCATATCTTTGCAATCGCCAAACGCGGTACTGCTGTCGTTAAAAAATATCTCTCGCATATATTTTGCGTAATCCTCGCTTTCGAATACGGCCCCCCATCCTCTGTTGCCATTGCCCGTGCCCATGTTGGACTCGGTCCAATTCTCTGAAGTGATTATGGTTGTTTTTCCATCGATCACGGCATATTTTGTATGGACGTACGTAAATCTGTTTCCGGAGTCGGAGAGGTCTTGCGACCTTGGATCGTTTATCAGCGTTATGGTACCGCCGCTTTCTACCAGACATTTCATCATGGTGCGCTCTGTGTTTGTTTGCCCTTTGTCCCCTAAGGGAGACCCTTCGAGAAGTATATTCACATCTACGCCCCTTTCTGCCAGCAGACAGAGGAGTGCCATGGTGTTCCTGCTTGTGATCTGGTAGATCGATATCAGTACTTCCTCCCTGGCCGATTCGAGAGCATTGTATATCTCCGCGCCGTGGCATTCGGGAAAGGTGAACGGCGTGACATCTGCAATGAACGAAACACCGTCGATCCTATCTGTCATCCCCGGACGGGAAAGCCTCCAATCGGCCGCACTGTCCGTATCTGTCAAAGAAAAACGCACCAGATACCTGTCGTTTGTTGGCTTGTCTGCGACAGGGCCGTTCCATCCCTCTGCCGTGACGTTCCCCCAGCAGACCGAATCCAAAAACACTTTTTTGGGACTGTAAAAGCAAAGTCCGTCGCCCGCATCTGCGAGTTTGAAGCTTTTATCTGCGGTTATGCCGAACGTACCTACCTCGTATGCGAAAAATCCCGAATCGCCGGGACGTTCCAGAAAGGTTTGGACGGCATCTGTGTCAAAAGATATTGTTATGTCCGTCAAAGGTGCGATTATCAAAGATTTCGTAAAAACGAGGTCACCTTCGCCGTCCGTGAGATAATATCCTTTCAGATCTCGCTGGTAAGTGCTGCCGTTATAGAGCGAAAAGCCTTCGGTGCCTTTCGGCTGAACCTCGGATATAAAAATGCCGTCCTGAACTGCCGCCATGCTCTCGTTTACGAAAAATGCGGGCGAAACAGCAACGAGCACCACTAAAAATATCGATGTGAGCCTCATCGCACGCGTGTCTGCGTTCACGCATATTAGGGCACCAGCTACAGTTAGTGCGCTCGCGCCGCCTATCTACACTGATATTCGGAAACGGAGCGAGCTTCAGATTTTTCCCACGAGATCTCTTACGGTGGCCTCTGGGTCCTTGGACCTTACTACTCCGGAGGCTAGAAGCACTCCGTCGGCCCCAAGGTCGAGTGCCGCCCTGACATCGGCGCCCGTCTTTATCCCTGCACCGCAAAGGATCATGACCGTGTGGTTGACGGACCTGACGGCATCGACAGTGTTCTCGATGATGGCAGGATTGGCCTTCGTAACGGAAAGGTCCCCTCCGATCAGGTCGGGGGGTTCCACCGCTATGAAATCCGGACGGAATTGCGCGACTTGGGCCGCGATCTTGTCGTTGTCCGAACAAATAACAGTGATCAGATCCGACGCCTTGGCCAGATCGTTGCACTCGGATATTTCGTTCAATCTGATCTTGTGCTCTGTATGATTGATCAGTGTGCCAGCGGCGCCGCAGCTCTTGACCATGGCAGGTGTTACCCACCCCGTCGCGGAACCGGGGGCCCGGGGGTCGATGTTCTGTGCGAACACAGGAATATTCACATTCCTGGCTATGTAACCCAGGTCGACCATGGGCGGGCATATGCCCACCCTAAGCCCCGACTCCTCTGAGACCTTCTCGCATATCTTGGCAAGCTCCAAGGCGCCAGGTCCGTTGACCTCCTGGTATGCCTTGAAGTTCACTATTATGACCGGTCTATGGAACTTTCTCTCACTCAATGTTCTCAAACCTCGACGTAAGGGAACTGAGGACCTCCGGCCTGGAGGTGTATTCCATTTCCTCCGGTCCGAGTATCGATGGCATGAACGGACCCTGGCTCCTCATGAGCATGGATGCTTTGATTGCGTCCGTCCTTGCCTTGTTCCAGGTTTCCCCCTTGAAAAAGTCCACGGGTGTGTGTTCTCCGTTCTTGGAGTTGATAGGCTCGAGGCCCTGCAGCTTTCCGTTGTTAAGCTGGAATCCGAGACAGCATATCCTCGGAGGTCCGTCGAAATAGACGGGGTCCGAGTCTTCGGGAGAGCATGGATACAGCGCCCCATAGTGGGATCCCCTCATCCAGCCCGCCACTAGGGTCGGGTTGATAAATGGCTGAAGGTATTCGCCGACAGATGGCAGGCCGCTCTGTGCGCGACAGACGCAGACCGGGTCGTCCTTGCCGACATACTTGCCCGCTGTGAGATTGAGCTTGTCGGTAGACACCACACATGCTGGTCCGATGCCTGCTCTGGAGTCGATCCTCTTGATCGCATATCTCGATGTGTCGCCGAGAAGGCTCAGTATGCTGAGGGTCTCTTCGGGAGAGGACATTACAACCTTCTTGTGGTCCATTACATCCTGGATCCCTACATCGAATCCCATTTTTGCCCTTGCATCGATTACCAGCCCGGTAGTCGTGAACGGGTCCAGGAAAATCCTGGAAAGGATGGGGGAATATGCAGACGGTTCCGTTTTGTCCGCCATGAAGAATAACATGGGCTCGGACTTCCTCTCCACGAAGGAAAACTCGGCCGATCCTGGGCCTGCTCCCTTGACGTTACCGGAGAACACATCCGTCAGGATGTCCTGTCCGGCTGCGTAGAGCTTCATGGATTTGGCGATCTTGGTCGCTCTCTGGAAACACTCCCAGGCTGCGCCGTGGACGTCTTTGTTTCCGACACCTTTGTAATGTGTCATGAAAAGATTGATGTCGTCACCCACGCGCGTCACGTAAAAATCTTCGACGATTCCCTGCTTCTGTGCGTCCTTAAGGACTTCCCTGGATGCCTCGAGCATCGAGGGGTGGGGTTTGGAATGTCCGACAACGGACCCGACGTCCGCCTTTATCACTGATACTGTTACTTTTTCCTCTGACATGGATACACCCATCTCGAAACTAGACCGAGTAGGAGGTTTAATTTATAATACTTATTCCCGCACGCAATACTGGTCGGTCATGGCGTGCTGCAAACACAAAGCGCCCAGCGATCGTATCTCTGCACTAGATGCCTGTTGTTTTGTGGCTGAAGTTATTTATCATAAGCGTATATAACCGTTCGATAAAATGACCCTCATACGGAACACAAAAAACATCGCGGTCGGGGACGGCACGGTCACAGTGAAGGGCTGGGCACAGGACATCAGAAATTTGGGGGGCATATCCTTCCTGACGCTCAGAGACAGATTCGGGACCGTACAGGTAACGATGCCTAAGAAGAAGATCGACCCGGAGATTTTTGTGATGCTGACCACCCTTTCAAGAGAGTCGGCCGTTTCGATAACTGCGGAAGTCAAAGAAAGCAACCAGACCGCTCTGGGCCTTGAATTGATTCCGATCGATGCCGAGATTGTTTCAGAGGCCGCAGTACCTCTGCCCATGGGTGTCGTCGACAAAGTGAACGTCGAGATGGACACCCGCCTCAACCACCGGTTCATGGACATACGCAAGCCTGAAATAACGGCGATATTCGAGCTGAAATCCATAATGTTCGGCCTGATATCCGAAGCATGCCGGGAGAACGGCTTCGTCCAGGTCTCGACACCGAAGATCAACTCTTCCGGTGCCGAGGGAGGCGCTACGCTCTTCAAAGTAGACTATTTCGGAAGAGATGCATATCTGGCACAGAGCCCTCAGCTCTACAAGCAGATCCTGATGTCGACGGGTTTGGACCGCGTTTTCGAGATATCTCCGGCGTTCCGTGCCGAGAACTCCAACACCAACCGACATGTCACCGAATTCATATCTTTCGACGGAGAGATGGCATGGATATCGTCCGAGGAAGAGGTCATGTCGATGATCGAGAAGATTATGGATTTCGTACTGACGGGAATCAAGAAAAAAGGTTCCGAACAGCTCGGCATACTTGGTAAGGACATCAATGTGCCAGCAATACCATATCCTCGTCTAAGTTACGAAGAATGCCTGAATATAGTTCGCCAGGGCGGGCTCGACCTCAAAGACGGCGACGACCTCGGTACGGAGGGCGAGAAGATAGTGGGCGACTACATGTCGTCAAAGGGTTTCGACCTTTACTTCATATGCGAATACCCCGAGGACGCAAAGCCCTTCTATATCATGGAGAAGGACGGCACCCCTTACTCGTACTCGTTCGACCTGGACTACAAGGGGCAGGAGATATCTTCCGGAGGACAGAGGGAACACCGCATAGACCGTCTGATATCCAGAATCGAAAAGAAAGGGCTGGACCCGAAAGATTTCGAGTTTTATCTGGAAGCTTTCAGATACGGCATGCCTTCACACGGCGGATGGGGAATAGGAATGGAAAGGCTCTTGGTAAAAATGCTCGACCTGCCCAACATAAGGGAGGCTATTTTGTTCCCGAGGGATGTGTCAAGATTGTCCCCCTGATGGTTTCGGCACTTTCGGCCACCCTATGGTCCGATTTATAAACATCTTATGTATTTTTACCTCATGGCTCCACCGGGCGACATCTATGAAAGAGAGCTGAAGTACCTTCTTTCAGGGGACCCTAAGGTCATAGCTAAGATGGTCAAGACATGCGACGCTACCGAGACCGAAGCCTATAACACGATGCTTAAAGAGCCGTTCCTTGTTGTCAGGGCGGCCGGTTCCCTCGGTGTCGACCTTGTTGCGCTTCGATGGGACTTTTCATTTCCGATCGAAGTTAAGAGCTCGAACGATAGCACCATGCATTTCAGCAGGAACACCCGACTGACAGAGCAGGCAGACCAGATGCTTGAGGAGTGCCAGAAATCTCATTTGATACCGATTTACGCATACCGGCTAAAGGGCTTCAGAGGAGACCCGTGGAGGATTTTCACGATTCCTTCGGAAGCTCGGCTTAGGGGCAGGTGCGGCCTGCTCGACAGACGTATTCCTAAAATGGATATTTCGAACAACGGTAATTTCATCATGAGATGGGAGAGCGGCATGAAACTCAGCGAGTTCATCTCATACGTGTGCATGTCCAATTATGATACGGATTGAGGGGCCGTCGGCACTCATAGGGCTCATCATAGATCAGCATGAAATCATCTTCATCCGGCCAGCCTCGAAGCCCAGATGCATAAGATGGTTATTGTCTTTATCCTCAATAGAAATCCAGTGAATTGTCAAAAATCAAATACCGATAACAACATCTGCGCATGTGGTGGAAATGTTCAAGAAGAAAAGGGGTAGTGCAAAATCGGTGAAGAATGCCGTATGCAGAGCGCTTGACAGCTTCGATTACAAATACGAGATTGCAGAGGACGAACCCGTAGTATATTTGGCCGCCAACGGCGAAGACCTCCCCATCGGAATGGTCCTAGCCGCGGACGACGAGCATAAAACACTGAACATCTACTGCCGCCTCATGTTCGAGGTTCCTCTCAGCAAAAGAAGCGAGCTCACGGTGGAACTGAACAAGATCAACAACACCATAAACAACGGCAGCTTCATCATGGATTCGGAAGAAGGTTACATTTCATTCAAGGTCATACAGAGCTATATCGACGGAGTGCCCTCCCAAAATCTCATAAAACACCTGATAAAGATGTCTTTCCAGACTGCCGACCTTCACGACGGGGAACTGAAAGAGCTCATCCCCAAGTGCGGCTGGGAAATGATGTACCGCTGATCAGTCCAGGGAAAGCATCCTTTCCACAGGTATGCGTGCCTTCCTGGATATGTCCGGGTCCAGGACTACTTCTCCGTTGCCATCGACCAAAGACCTGTATATAAGGCGAAGATTCGTCATCTTAATTGTCTGGCACAGTGCGTTCGGAGGAAAATAGAACTTTGCATCGGGGCGCACTTTACTGAGTCTGTGTAGCATCCCTACTTCAGTGGCGATGATAAATTCGTTGTTGTTGGATACATGGACGAAGTCGATCATCTTCTCGGTGGAACCGATGAAATCCGACATTGCTAGAACGTCGAAAGTACATTCCGGATGACTGACGACATCGGCCCCGGGATGTAACGTCCTCAGGTCCTCGATCTGCCATGTGGTTATACCGTGGTGTGCCGAGCAGTATCCATGGAACGGGATTATGTTCTTTTCAGGCAGCTTGTTTGCCGTATAGGCTGCCAGGTTCATGTCCGGAATGAAAATTATGTCCTCTTCTTCGAGAGAAGCTGTGGCCTTGATCGAATTGGAGGATGTGCAGCATATGTCCGATTCGGCCTTCACGTCTGCAGTAGTGTTCACGTAAGCTACGACTGCCGCATCGGGGTACATTTTCCGCATTTCCCTGACCTGGGCCGCGGTGCACATAGATGCCATGGAACAACCTGCCCTGGGCTCCGGCAGGAGAACTTTTTTGTCGGGATTCAATATCTTGGCGGTCTCGCCCATGAAACTGACTCCGCAGAATATTATTATCTCAGCTTCCGTTTCCGCAGCTTTGCGTGACAGCCCAAGGGAATCGCCCACATAGTCGGCCACGTCTTGGACCTCTGGCAAGGTGTAATTATGCGCGAGTATCACTGCATTCTTCTCTTTTTTGAGCTGCTGAATGGATTCGAGTGAGATTTCCATCGCGCCGTTATATGATTCTATAAATAAACCCTTACTTCGAACGTGGGCTATAAAAATATAATTGAAACGTACTTACCCAAAGATGATGGACAGGGAGTCTTTGGCTGCCAGCAGATTCGATTGTTCCGTTCGCGAACGGGCACTCTTCGAGGCCGGTATAAAGATGGGCACGATATACCATCAATTCGTAGGTACCCCCGTGGATAAGAATGGCGTCGAGACCTTGGAAGCCGCGATGGTAAAGAGCATATGCTCGCAACCTTATGTAGAGAGTGCCAGCATACATATCGATCGCAGCGTATTCGACAGGTCCCTCGACAGATACTCGTATTTCTCGCTTACCGGCGAAAAAATAGATGCGGTTGTCCGCATAAAGATCCATGGCGTATCGGTCACAGCGGAGATGCGCTATGACCCAGAGATCGGATATCCCCTGATGTTCGTATCAAATATCGAGGAGCAGCCGCAACCGTGAACATACTATATATTAGGAACGCTATACAGGTGTACTCTGGGTAACGACATTATGGCTCATGATATTAAGATCGGCATCACAGGCCTCCCTGGATCGGGGAAGACATATGTGCTGCTAAAGGTCATCGAGATGCTGGGCGACAGCGACCTCCACATAGGAGGTATGATCAACGAACCAATAGATGACGGCAGACGTAAGACTGGATGTTCCGTACGAAACCTTGTAACCGGGGAAACAGAGGTCTTCGCCAGCACCGAAATAGAGAGCCGCATTATGGTAGGTAAGCTGGGAGTAGATATCGAGGCGCTTGAGAAAGTGGGCGTGAATGCGATAAGACGTGCGTGCGAAGACTGCGACATTATCGTAATCGACGAGGTGGGAAAACTCGAGGTCGAGTGTCCAGCCTTCATCGAAGCTGTTAAAGAGGCGCTCGATGCCGGCAAACCCATGATAATCACTCTTCACAAAAAATCTAGAAATCCTCTTCTGCAGGACATAAGAAGACGTGACGATGTCCGCATTCTTGAAGTGACTCCGACGAACCGCAATCTTCTGCCTTATAAGATAATGCACCTTATGAGCGGTGAAGATAACTGATGTCGCAAACCGTCATCGTCAAAGAGGGGGGCACCCTTTTGTCCGTTCCCTCGGAACATTCTTCCGGCGGACCCGGAAAAAAGAATTCGGAGATATTCTTCAATGAGCAGATGGCCTTCAACAGGGACGTCAGCGTCATGTTGCTCCGTTCACTGGGTCCGGGAATTACTGCGGCCGATGCCATGACTGCGACCGGCGCACGTGCAGCAAGGATTGCCAACGAGGTCCCCGGATCGGTCGTCACCGCTAACGACATCAATCCCGGTTCGATGGAATATATCAGGAAGAACATCGAAATTAACGGTCTGACAAACTGCACCCCTTCCAACAAGGATCTTCACATTTTGTTCTCCGAACATGCCTTCGGTTATGTCGACCTCGATCCTTTCGGTTCACCGGCGCCGTTCATCCAATCGGCGATCAGAGGATGCAGCAGGAAGGGGATCATGGCCATTACCGCAACGGATACAGCTCCGTTGGCAGGGGCGCATTCTGCCAAATGCCGGAGAAGATATCAGTCTGAACCGGTAAGGGGATATATGTGCCACGAGGGCGGCCTGCGTATTCTGATGTGCACCATTGCCAGAGAACTGGCGAAATTCGACCGCGGAATGGTACCTATGCTGTCGTTTTCGGCCGACCACTACTATAGGACATATGTGCGGATTGTCGAGGGAGCTGTTGCAGCCGACAATACTCTGGCACAATTGGGCTATATGCAATATGACACAAAAACCATGGAACGCTCGATATCTGCTAAATCAGATGACCTGCACCGTCTCGGACCGTTCTGGACGGGAAAGCTCCACGACCCTGAGGTACTGAGAAATATGTCCCCGGAGGGAATGGCGGACGAACGCAGATGCCAGAAGATGCTCGACCTTTGGCGGGGAGAGATAGATTCGGAGGTCTTCGTCTACGACCTGAGCGAGCTGTCTTCTCATATCAAGATGTCGCCTCCGAAGATCGATGCGATGGTGGATGCATTGTGCCAGCATGGAAAAGCATCAAGGACCCATATGTCTCCGACCTCGTTCAAGACCGACCTTCCTCTTAGCGAAATTATCGATACCTACCGCCGCTCCAGCCCCGATGCCGACCGATAAGACATTTTATAGGGGAACGCTCTTGAGGTTTTGGTGAGCAGTTGCCGGGTCTAGTTATCATAGGCGCACAATGGGGAGACGAGGGAAAAGGAAAAATTACCGACTATCTGGCCGATGATGCCGAGATGGTCGTGAGATTCCAGGGCGGCAACAACGCCGGTCATACCATCATTATCGATGGGAAGACCTTCAAGCTCCAGGCCCTCCCTTCCGGAGTGCTGAGGCCTGACAAGACCGCCGTTATAGGCAACGGCGTGGTCATCAATATGGAAGAGATGGAAGACGAAATAAAACGTATCGTCGGCGCGGGCGGCTCCATAGCTAACTTGAAAATCTCAGACCGTGCGCACCTCATTATGAACTATCACAAGAAGCTCGACGGTGCCGAGGAAAAATACCGCGGCGATAAACCCGTCGGGACAACGAAAAAAGGAATCGGCCCGGCATATCAGGACAAGATCTCCCGAATTGGCTTCAGGGTCGGAGACCTTTATGAAGAGGATCTTCTCAAGGAAAAGATTTCTTTCATGATTCCGTACAAAAAAGACCTCCTCAATATGATGGACGTTGAAAATTGCGAATGTTCCAACGAATCCCTTTATAAAAAAATGATGAAGTGGCGCGACATGGTGGACGGCCTTGTGTGCGACACCTCTGTTTTGATCAACGACACGCTTGACAAGGGCAAAAAAGTAGTTTTCGAAGGCGCCCAGGGCGCCATGTTGGATATCGATCACGGCACATACCCTTACGTGACGTCATCTTCCACATGCGCAGGCGGAGCGTGCACCGGTGCGGGCGTCGCCCCCAAAAAGATAGATAGCGTCGTAGGATGCCTGAAAGCTTACACCACGCGTGTCGGCGAGGGACCTATGGTCACCGAGATGCAGGGAGAAGAGGAAGAAAACCTCCAGAGGCTCGGCGGAGAGTTCGGCGTGGTCACAGGCCGCGGACGCAGGTGTGGCTGGCTCGACCTCGTGCAGGCGGAATATTCTGCGAGGCTCAGCGGTTTTACCTCCATTGCGATCACAAAGATCGACGTTCTTTGCGGTTACAAAGAGGTCAAAGTCTGCACTGCATACGAAATAGATGGAAAAATCGTCAAACACTTCCCCGCATCCCTTTCGAAACTATGCATCGCGAAGCCCGTTTACAAAACGATGAGGGGCTGGGAAGGATGGAGCGACACCGCAGAGGTCGTCAGAAACGGCTACGAAGCACTCCCTGAAGAGATGAAATCGTACGTCTCGCTCATCGAGAACGAACTGAAGGTCCCCGTAGATATTGTAAGTGTAGGGCCGGGACGCGAGGAGACTATCATCCGTCGCAGTCCCTGGCACAGTTGAAGTTTAGAACTGATCATTCAATTGGGATAATAGAAGAACGCGAACACTGTAACGGCCAGTACCGCGAGGAACATTGCTGCTCCTATGATCTTGTTATTACGTTTCCTGTTCTTTTCCCCGACATCTTCGACTGCCATTGATTCACCTTTCCCATTGGGATATACGCTTCGGTATGCTTCCGCTTATTTTAAGACCTTCGTCATTTTTTACGGACGGTAGCTTTCCTGAACATTTTCAAATCGGCGTCCAGCGGAAGCGTGGCATCGTAACCTACCTTCCATGTTGTACCGCTGGTGCTCGGGTCCAGGGAGGATCCTGCGGCGCCCGGTATCCTGATGATCTTGTCCGCCTGCATCCTTGTTGCAACAGCCCATTCGACCTCGCGGTCGTTTGAGATATCAATGTCGTCGTCCACTACGATAACCTGCTTCATCGAAGGATGGCCTGTAAAGGCCGCCATTATTGCATTGACCCCGTCTCCTTCCTTGTTCTTGGCGATGGATACAACTCCGTTGAACCAACAGCAACCTCCTTCGGTCAGGCGTACGGCCTTCACTCTGGGCACGGCCTGCCTGACCGTCCTGAGTATCATCGGCTCTCTGGGGAGCCCCATAAGCAGAAAGTGCTCCCATCCTCCAGGCAACAGCAAATGGAATATCGGATCCTTGCATGTCCAGACCTTGTCGATTTTTATAATCGGCTGTTGCCTTATCACATCATATGTGCCAGTAATATCTACGAATGGGCCTTCGGCGGTCTCGTCCAATGTTATGCGCCCCTCCAGCACATAGTCTGTGTCGGCAGGTACGAAAATGCCGTTGTCGCATTTACCGACCTCCAGAGGCGATTTGTCCGCATTGATGCGAAGAGCCGAGGCGACCTCCAGCTCATCCGCCCCGTAGTCCATTGAAGTCGCAGCTGCAAGAAGGACCTCTGCAGGGACACCGATGCATATCGATATCTTCAGCTCCTTTCCTTCTTTTTTTGCGGCATTGTACATGGTGAACAGATGCCTGGGCACCAACCGGACCGCGATGGTATTGTGGTCCATTATCATCATCCTGTGAAAAGAGATGTTCTTCATACCTTTCCACTCGGCGACTATGACTCCGGCAGAGATGTACCTTCCACCGTCCTCCGGGAAGTATTTCGGAATTGGAATATCGGTCAGGTCCACCTTCTGCATGGTAGCCTTGAAGGCCGGCTCCTTCGTCTCGACGTAAGGCTTGGGAGAGCTTACCGCGGATGCCATGGCGCTGACTATGTCAGAGGGTCCGATCCCCAGCGCATCGGCGATTTTCTCCCTTGTTGAGAAACGGTTGCCGATAGCCTTTCCACCGTTCAGATCCGTGAAATAGAACGTTTTGGACTGGTCCTTTGCAAGGGCCTCCGTCACCTCTCCGGAATCGGGGTCGACCTTCCTCTCTATCTTCTCGATCCCGCCGGTAAGTGATTCTTTGACTGTCATAATTCCAGATTAACACTAAGGTATTTATTAAAAGTGAGCGCCGAGCGGTCAACGATTTATAGAAGCATCAGAATTCAGGGCCGATGACATCGGACAGCCTGGAAGAGAGCATAAGAAAGTTCGCACTTCAGAATGCGGTATTTTTTAAAGGAAAGGCGAACCCGAAGGCCGTTTTCGGCAAGATACTCGGCGGGTTCCCGGAATACAGGTCCAAGTCTGCAGAGATTGGGGCGCTGGTCGATTCGATAGTGTCCGAAGTTAACGCAATGGGTCTTGAGTCCCAGACGTCCGAACTTGAAAAGATTGATTCATCCATGCTTGTGAAGGAAAAGAAAGAGCGCATTTACGAACTGCCTGCCCTCGACAACGTGGAAGATAAGATCGTGATGCGCATCGCCCCCGGCCCTTCAGGCCCTTTGCATATAGGCCACACAAGGGTATCGGTCCTTAACGATGAATATGTAAAGAGATACGGCGGAAAGCTCATTCTCAGGATGGAGGACACCAACCCCGAGAAGATAGATTCAGAAGCTTACAGGATGATACCCGAGGACCTCGATTGGCTTGGCGTCAAGATCGATGAGACATATATCCAGTCCGAGCGGTTCGAGATTTATTACAATCATGTCAAAAAGCTCATAGAAATGAGAATGGCATACATCTGCACATGCAACGGTGACGACTGGCGCGGAATGAAGGAAAAAGGAGAGGCTTGCCCTTGCAGAGAACTTCCGGTCGAAGTACAGCTTGAAAGATATGACAGAATGTTGTCCGGAGAATATGGGGCAGGGGAGGCCGTTGCCGTGGTCAAGACTGATCTGAACCACCCCAACCCCGCCGTCAGAGATTTCGTTGCCCTGCGCGTTGTCTATCATCCGCATCCCATTACGGGCGACAGGTACTGCGCTTACCCGATGATGAACCTCTCGGTCGCCATAGACGACCACCTGATGGGCATGACCCATGTCATACGTGGGAAGGACCATCTGAACAACACCAACAGACAGGAGTATATCTTCGATTATTTCGGGTGGAAAAAACCGACATATTATCACTATGGACTTGTGAATATCCCGGACAGTGTTCTGAAAACTTCCATAATCAAACAATGCATCCATGACGGCGAATACTCGGGCTGGGACGACGTCAGGACCGGAACAGTGCGGGCACTGGAGAGAAGAGGCATAAAGCCTGATGCGCTCAGGCGCTATTGGGTAGAGGCAGGGATGAAATCTGTTGACATACAGTTTTCGTGGGACAACCTTTATGGTATGAACAGAGACATCATAGATGACATATCTAACAGATATTTCTTCGTCCAGGATCCTGTCAGGTACGATATTTCAGGCAGGGACAGCATATGCGGATATGCCCCGTTGCATCCTGACCACCCGGAGCGCGGCATCCGCAATTATTCGATCGACGGGAGCAATACCGTCTTCATTTCCGCATGCGACTCCAAGATTTTCGCCGATGCCGGCGAAATAAGGCTAAAGGACCTCTGTAACATCAAATACGGAACACCGGCGATTTACGACGGCAACGACGTCTCGATACTGAAGACAGGGATACGGGCGGTCCAATGGGTCTGTCGCGAAAGCATCCCCGCGACAATCCTTATGCCTGACGGAACAGTCATCGAGGGACTCGTCGAAAATACCATACTGAATGAAAAGAGCGATATCGTTCAGTTCGAGAGAATAGGTTTCGTAAAGCTGGAAAATGTCTCCCCCAAGAGGATCGAAGCCGTATACACCCACCGCTGATCAGAAGAACATCAAAAGCCAGTTTGCAACGGCGCCTATAGCGATGGCCGTGCCGATCGAAAGGGCGGATACTGCAAGGGTCTCCTTCCAACCTATCTCGCGCCATATCACGGCCATTGTCGCAAGGCACGGCATGTATATCGCCATGACGAGTCCGAAAACAAAGAACTGTTCCGGGCCCATGAAAGATCCCAGTTCGAATATGCCGACGCTTGCTGCAATAATGGCCAGCATTCCTACGGCCATCTCCTTTCTGAGCACGCCCACGATGAACGCGAGAATTACGGCCGCAGGAAGTCCCAGCATTGTGACGGTTACGAATGATAGCGGTCCGATTACAAAGTCGAGAAGATTGTAATTGAGGGCGACCTCCAGAAATATGCTGCCTACGACCAGGAGCGGGAACGCGATCATAAAGAAGTCCTTTATGCGGTCCCAAGTTTTGAAAAGTACGTTCTTCACAGATGGTTTGGAGAGGTCGGGTATCTCCATCGCAAGGTTAGAGGGCTCGTATTTTAGGAAACGGTTGAGCGCCAGTCCCAGAACTATCAAAAGTACCAGAACTATCAAAAGTATCGCGAAAGCATATATGAATCCGGAGTATTTTCCTACTATTCCGAATATTATCGCCATCTGAGCGGAACAGGGTATGCACATAACGATGAGCGATGTGAGGATCAACTTCTCGCGACGAGAGCGTATTGTGCGTATGGCCATGATGGCTGGCACATTGCATCCCAGTCCCACTATCATAGGTATGAAAGCTCCTCCGTGAAGACCGAAACGGTGCATCGTCCTGTCTACCAGAACTACTGCCCTGGGCAGGTAACCTGTATCCTCTAGGAAACCGAGTATGATGTAGAAGACCATTATGTAGGGAATCACGAGAGTGAGTATCGCTCTGATGCTTCCATCGATGCCCAGCATTACGGCCTCGCCCATATCTCCGCCGAAGTTCTTGCCGAAATCGACCAAAGAATTGCCTATGACCGCGTCGTAGACATAACTCACCGCTTCGTCGAGCAGTGACCCCAAGAAGATCATCGTTATGAAAAGCAGCAGGCCCACTCCGATCAGGATGGGTATCCCGGTTGATGGCGTTATCATCATATCGGACAGTCTGTCTTTGCGACTGAACTTTGTCTGGGTCCTCGTCTGGACTTTCCTGACTATAGCGTTTGAGACAGAATATCTGTCCCTGGCTATCGCGATATCAGATGATTCGCCGTGTTCCGTTTCGAACTTGTTGCGCAGATTTGAGGCTATCTCGGCCGTTGCCGGCATGATGTCTTCTATGAAGGACCTGGTCCCTTCGATAAGTTTCACTGCTGTTCCGCGTTGATCGAACCTGGTTTTCTTTAGATGGTCTGTGATCTCATCTATAGCGGCCTCGAGATGCATCTCATACTTTACCTGGAATGTCGACCTTCTTCCGAGCCCTTCGCAAAGCGCATCCGCAAGGTGGTCGACCCCCTCGGACGTCTTTGCCGAAACAGGCACGACCGGGATGTCGAGAATGCGTTCGAGTTCCTTGTAGTCCGTATCGTATTTCTTGCGGGCCTCATCTACTTTGTTGACCGCAAGTATTATCGGAAGACCCAGTTCGATGACCTCGAAACATAGTACGAGGCTGCTCTGAAGATTGGTCGCATCGGCGATCACGATGACGGAATCTATGTCCGGGTCCCGGACCATCTCTAGGACGACCTCCTCATCGTCAGAATTTCCAGACATGCCATAGGTTCCGGGCAGATCGAATATGCGGACCTTGTTGCCGTTCCTTGTGACGACCGCTTCCTTGAAGGTCACGGTGGTGCCGGCATAGTTGGAAGATATTACACCTACTCCTGTAAGCCTGGTAAATAATGATGATTTCCCGACATTCGGTTGCCCGATTAAGGCCGTTGTGAACATTCCGTCCTGCATTATTCATCACTCGGCTCAACGTAAACGAACGACGCCATCTCGGAATCAAGAGCGAATGTAGAATTGCCGACGGTGATGACCTTAGGGCCGGACCTGGAACCGTTGCTGACCACGCAGACGTCCCTTCCGGGCACGAATCCCATCGATATCAGCTTCTTTATTGTATGCGAATCTTCACATTTTAGGTGTGATATGCATCCGCGATCCCCCTGCACCATCTCGCTCAGTTTTTTGTTGACGTGGCCGAGCCCGGTAGCGGCCCTGCATTGAACATCGCAGCTGGAACAATCGTCGTCGACCGGGGTCCCGATGATATGGCATATCCTGATCGCCGAATCGTCGGAAATCACATGCTCCATCTTATGGGCCTCCTCATGCGCCAAGTCGCGGTCCATGTTCAGAACGTCGGTGAGAAAGCGCTCCATGATGTGGTGCTTTCTGCGGATCTGTCTGGCGTAATTCAGGCCCTCGGAGGTCAGCTCCACCCCGCGGTATTTAGTGTAAGTTACAAAACCGTCGCTGGAAAGGACCTTTATCATCTCTGATACGCTGGCAGGAGATACTCCCAGCTTATTTGCCAAATCGTTGGTCTTGGCCCTGCCCTCGCCTTCCGTGAGACGCAATATCTCGATAAGATAATCTTCACGGTTACCGGATTTCATCATATGGCGTATGTCTGGCCCGTTAATAAAATTAGTTATGCCTAAAATAGGAAAATATCGTGGCCGGGGGATCGACGGCCATAATTGGTTCGATCGCCATTACTTCCGTTCGGCTTCCTTGCGATTCTTTTCACGCTCGGCCTTCGCTCCGGCGACCATTTCCTGTTTTTCTTTCTCGGTCTTATCTATCTCCGCGTACTTCGCCTTGATATTTCCACAACATTTCTTAACGTCGAAGGTCTCTCCTTTAAGGAACGCTTGGTATATTCTGTCTCCGAGCTTGGATTTCATTTCCTCGATCTCTTTCTGGAGCTCGCGTATCTTGGAGTTGTACTTGCTCTCGTCGATATCCGCTCCGATCTTATTGTCCACGTTCTTAATCCCGGCCGATACTTTGTCCATAAGTCCCATGTCTGCTCACCGAGTTGCAATCGAAGTGTAATTATAATAAGTGTGGGGCCCGCGCAGTGCGCGGGCAAGTAGTTTAGAAGAGAATCACGGTACAAGTTTGCGGTACTCGTAGGCAGGTTCTCCGGCGTTGAAACAGTACTGTATGTTCGAGAACTGTTTCTTCAGCGCCTTGACGTCCTTCTTGACCTTTGCGGGGTCTTCCTTCTTCTTGACCACGCGGGCGATGAGTTCGGCGACCTCTTTCATCTCGCTTTCCTTCATGCCGACACGCGTCATCTCCTGAGAACCTAGCCTGAGGCCGGACGGGCGAACCGCGCTCGTGTCCCTGGGCAACATGTTCTTGTTACAGATGATATTAGCGTCCTCCAGAAGTTGTGCGCATTCTTTTCCGCCTCCGAACTCCGAAACATCAAGGGCGATCGCATGGGACCTGGTGAAACCTAGGTCCGGGCAAAGGACCGGTATTCCGAGTTCGTACAGGGACTCGCCTAGCTGACGGGAGTTCTTGCATGCCTGTGCGGCGTAATCCTTAGCGAAAACTTCCATCTCCGCAAGCGTGACGGCTAGCGCCGCCATGGCGTGAAGGTGGTGGCTCGACGTGACACCGGGGAAAACCGCCTTCTGAAGCTTCTTCTCCTGATCTTCGGTCATATTCGATCCCAGGAGCAGCCCGTGGTTGGGTCCGGGGAACGTCTTGTGCGTCGACGACGATATGATGTTCACCCCTTCTCTCAGAGGATCGTGGAACTGTCCGCCTGCGACGAGGCCTAGGACGTGCGCGCAGTCCTCCCATACGAGGCATCCGATCTCATTGAAAGTGTCCTCAAGCTCCTTGAGGGGCGGAGGGAACAGGAAAACGGAGAGGCCGAACTGGGCCACCTTGGGTTTTACTTCTTTGAGCAGCTTTATCGTCCCGTCGACATCGAGATTCATGTTCTCTTCGTTGAACGGATAGTTGACCGAGTTGACCGCCCTCTGTCCGAAAGCTCCGAACTCGCATGTGGAAATGTGCGCCCCCTGTGCGAGCGCGCATGTGGTGATTGTATCTCCCGGCTCTGCAAATGCGAAAAGAACGGCCATGTTGGCAACCGTACCGGATATCGGCCTTACGTCGGCAAAATCGGCCTTGAACAGATTTTTGGCAAGCTCCATGGCTTTGGTCTCGACCTTGTCCACGTAGATGTTGCCCTGATAGTAGCGTTTTCCGGGAAGCCCCTCGGCATACCTGTCGGCGAAATCCGAGATTAGCATCTCTTTGGCCAGAGGGCTCATGAGATTCTCGGAAGCTATCATCGGAATGGATTCTTCGAACCATTTGTTGTGGTTCATTACCTGCTCTCTGATGTATTTGGCATCCTCTGCGGTCATTTTATCGTTACCTCGTAACCATTGCTCGGTAAAAAAGGATTGGTAATCACTGGGGCATGTCCGCACGGTCTCTGACGTCGCGGAGTGGCTTTTCGGTGGTAGGATCCGTGCTGCGGAGGTCCGCTAGACATATCGACACGATGTCCCCGAGAATGATACACTTGAGGTTTTTCTCAAGATTACTGGTACCTTCTACATGGTAAGTCACGATGTCCAGCTTTTTGTCCAAAAGGATGCCGATGGATGTGTCAGTCATACTTTTTACCATTTTCGATGCGTTATCGTCATAAAGAACGACGGGGACGAAATTGCGGTTGTTGTTCCTGTCGTCCGTCCACCCCACGATCTCGTTGTGGTTGAACTCCGGGATCGACCCGCAGAAAGATATGTTCTTAGAATTCTCATTGATCTGGGTCTTCCACCTTATTGCGGATGAGCGCATATTCGCCAAACTGTATATGACCGGTATCTTATCGATCAGCTTGTCTGCGATCTTTTTTGCTTCTTCGCAATCGTTCTCCACGACCCTGTCCCTCTCCGCCTTCAGCGCGGGGACGATCTTTCTGAGCTCTGTCTTCGCCTTGCATATGCCCATCTCCTCGAGGATAGACGCAAGCCTGCCTATGATGCTCCCCAGCGCCACGCGGGACTGCATGCCGCCTGGCAGGGTCACCGCTATGTCCTTGCGACTGAGGCATCTGGAGTAAAGGTCTCCTCCGGATGTGACGCATATGACTTTGCAGTTGCAGCGAATGGCCTCATCATAAGCCATGAGCGTCTCCTTCGTGTTCCCCGAGTAGCTTACGAGGATGATCCATGTGTCCTCCCCGACCCACTTCGGGAATTCGGTCCTCCGGATCACCAAAAGCGGCGTCCTTGATACACCGTCGGCAAAATCAGATAATATTTCGCCCGCGAGGGCAGAGGCCCCCATGCCGCATATGCAGACCTTCTCTGCCTTCGGGACAGGGGGCATCTCTTCATCGAGCGCCGCCTCTATCTGCTCCGGAAAACTGGCGGTGTGTTTGAAGATCATCGTGCCCTGTATATTCTTCCCTTCGGACATCTATTGCACCAGCCGATGCACGTATTTAAACTGTTATTCATATCCGTTCCACCGAATAATGCGGATAATTATCGTCTACTAAATTACTGGTAAATTACCAACAGTTTTTTTATACTGTCGCCTTGGCAGGACCCTGGTGATTGAGTGAACTTCAAAAAGGCCCTGGATGACATAAGGCAGGGCAAGGTCATACTTGTCTACGATTTCGACGACCGGGAAGGCGAGTCCGACCTGACGGTCGCCTCGCAATACATAACCTATGAGACGGTACAGATGATGAGGAAAAGGGCCGGAGGACTTATCTGCACGACCACTCCCTTCGAAAAAGCGCGCGACGTCGGACTCCCATATATGGCCGACGTCTATTTCGATGATTCGAACAGGTTCCCGCTCCTAAAGGCGATGGCCCCCGACGACATCCCTTACGACAATACGAAGTCTTCTTTCGGAGTGACGATTAACCATCGGAAGACATACACGGGAATAACTGACAGGGACAGGGCGCTCACTATCTCCAAATTCGCTGAAATCTTGTTCCGGGACAAGCCCGCATCCGAGATATCCAAGGAGATCGGAGAGGAGTTCCGGTCCCCGGGGCACGTCCATCTTCTGAACGCGACCGAACACATCCTCACCAACAGAAGGGGGCACACAGAACTCTGCACCGCCATGATGTACATGGCAGGCGTCAATCCTTCAGCCACCATATGCGAGATGATGGGGGACGACGGCAGGTCGATGACCAAGAAGGATGTCATGAAGTTCGCAGATGACAATAACATCGAATTCGTAACCGGCGACCAGGTCCTCGGCAGGTGGGAAGACTTCAAAAGAAAGAGCGGAGCCGACTGCTGATGACCAGAGTCATGGCATCCGGAGTATTCGACATCATACATACCGGCCACATATCATACCTCGAACAGGCCAGGTCCATGGGGGACGAGCTCGTGGTGGTCGTTGCATGCGACAACACCGTAAGGCGAAGGAAGCACGAGCCGGTCACGCCCGAGGGAATGAGGGTGCGCATAGTAGGTTCACTGAAACCTGTGGACCGGGCGGTGGTCGGAAAGGATGGAAATATCTTCGAGACCGTCCGCGAGATAGATCCCGACATAATCGTCCTTGGCTTCGACCAGCATTTCGACGAGAAGGAACTTTCGAAGAGCCTGGAGAGCCACGGGCTCAGCGGCATTAAGATATGCAGGGCCACGGAATGCGCCGAAGACCTGGCCGCCACTCGCAGGATAATAAGCAGGATCAACTCCATGGAGGGCGAGCTATGAAGCTTATAGGTATTGCCGACACAACTTTCGCCCGTTATGACATGGGTAGAGCGGCGATCAATGAATTAGAGAGAACCGGTACGGGATTCAGGATCGTCAGGTACACCGTTCCCGGAGTGAAAGACCTGCCTGTTGCATGCAAGAAGCTCATAGATGAGCAGAAATGCGATATTGTGATGGCCCTCGGCATGCCTGGGCCCATGGAAAAGGATAAGATGTGCGCCCATGAGGCCTCGACCGGCCTGATACGCACGCAGCTGATGACCAACAAGCACATAATCGAAGTCTTCGTCCACATAGACGAGGCTGTAGACGACAGGGAGCTGGCCACCCTGGCGGATGCGAGGACGAGGGAGCATGCGATAAACGTGTACAACCTACTCTTCCACCCGGAAAAGCTGACCGCCCAGGCGGGCACCGGCCAGAGACAGGGATTCAAGGACGCGGGATCCGCAAGGATGAGGTGAAAAAATGAAAGAATACAGGATAGGGATGGTGGCCGCCGAGTTCAACTTCGACGTCACGTCAATGATGATTGAAAGGGCAAAAGCAGAGGCGGAGTTCCTAGGAGTGAAAATCACCAAGGAGATATTCGTCCCCGGTGTTTACGACATGCCGTTGGCCGTTAAGAAGCTCGCCGAGCAGAAAGACATCGACGCCGTGATAACCATCGGCGCAGTGATCAAAGGCGAGACGGACCACGACCAGGTGATCATAGCCCAGGCCGCGAGGAAGATCACCGACCTTTCGCTCGACTACAACAAGCCCATCGCCCTCGGGATCTCCGGACCGGGAGAGACACAGCTTCAGGCCATGGACAGGATCGAGAAAGGGCGCGACGCAGTCGACGCCGTCGTCAAGATGCTTCAGAGACTTGAGAAAATTTAAACAGCAATGCCATAGGGAACTTTCCCTGTGGCGGACGCTTATTTTTCACCGAAAAATTCGATGGACATATCTTAAAAACTTATGAAATGTGCACGTGGCACATTTCATAAATTAGATTGTAAATGAGTTTTGGGATCAGTACTGACCGTCGCCCTTTTTGGGTTTGTTTTCCTGATACTTGGGCTTCTGCTCGGCCGGTTCCATGAGGACGTCCTTCTTTTTGTGACGGTATTCGGACATGGTCTCCATGGTGCGGTCGCTTCTGTCCTCGCGTATCTCGATGAAAGATTTCGACCTTCCGAGCCCTACGTTTCCGATAAAGCTGTCGTCGAGCTTTCCCACGTGTTTGACGAGGTCCAATATCTGATTCTTGCTGAAACCGTCATCGCGGCCCAGGTTGATCTGCAGCACCACCATTTTCTTTCCGTCTTCGGTGGTTGCGATTACCGGCCTGATCGGTTTCTTCTTTTCAGGTACCGGGGCGGCGGCGAACTGCCTCTGTGCCTTGGCGGGAGCTTTTACGTAATCCTCGACGATCATTGTGCCTGCGGATGGCATCTCGTCCGCCCTGACCTTACGGATCCTCTTTCCAGTCTCTCTTTCGTATTGCCTTATGTGGTATTCTTCCTGTTTCGTTACGAAAGATACAGCTACTCCTTCTTTTCCCGCACGTCCTGTCCTTCCGATCCTGTGAAGGTAGTTCTCGGAGTCCATGGGGACGTCGAAGTTCACCACGAGGTCGATATTGTTGATGTCGAGGCCTCTTGCGGCGACGTCCGTCGCTATGAGGACCTGGAAGCGGTTGTTCCTGAAGCTGCGTATGGTCCTTTCCCTCTTGGCCTGGGGCATATCGCCGTGAAGGGTGCCGACCGTGATTTTATGAGACATATCGTCCGCGAGTGTATCGACCATCCTCTTGGTCTGACAGAAGACTACGGTTTTGGGGGACCCGTTCGTGACTATATGTTCGAGTACCTCTGCCTTGGCCCCTCTGGACATTGGGATCCAGTACTGAGTGACCAGGTCCGATACGGGCTCGTCCCTGGAGACGCTGATCTCCATCGGGTCCTGCATCCTGTTGAAAGCGATGCGCTTTATGCTTTCAGCCATAGTGGCCGAGAACAGCAGCGTGTGCTTTTCCTTTGGAACGGCGTCCATGATGAAGTTGAGCTCATCGGCGAATCCCATGTCTAGCATGCGGTCCGCCTCGTCGAGGACGACCTCGGTTATCTCGGAAAGGTCCAGAGCGCCGCGTGTGATCATGTCTTTGAGCCTTCCGGGGGTCCCTACAACTATGTCGGCCCCCCTCCTGAGCCCATATGTCTGATCGCTTATGCTTGCTCCCCCGTATATGGAGATGCTCCTGTGGCCTGTGTATTTTGACAGCTTATAGATTTCGTTCTCCACCTGAGTGGCGAGCTCTCTCGTCGGGGCCAGAACGAGCGATGTCGGCTTTTTGGACCCGGGTTCGGTGCGCGCCATGATTATGAGCGCGTAAGTTCCCGTTTTCCCCGTTCCGGTCTGCGCCTGGGCGAATATGTCGCGTCCGGCCAGTCCAGCGGGCACCGCCTCGATCTGTATCGGGGTGGGCAGAGTCCAGCCCATGTCCGAAATTGCATTCAAAAGTGTTACGTCCAAACCTAAATCTTCAAAACCTATCATGATCCTTTATCCCTAAATATTAAAAGCCCGCAAAACAAAGGACCCGTATATTTCAGCCGCTCTAGCATGGACTGTTATTTAAAACCTCCCAACTAACGGCGCTTATAAGTATGAAATGTTACCCGACATCCGCATTATCGTACCAATGTTGATGATTTAAGAGGTTTGAAAACCTATTATGTCCAAGTTTTGGGACCGTCGGTACGAGCCTCACATCTTCTTAACGATTTCGTCCAAAGACTTCCTCTTTTTGGGCCTCTGGGGATCTTCGGCCTTGCGGTACCCGAAAGCGACGACCAGCATTATCTTCTTCTTCGCCCCTATGATCTCCTGGACCTTCTTGTTGCTGAAATACCCCATTATGCATGTGTCCAGGCCCTGTTCTGTAGCTTCTGCGGTCAGATATGCGCAGGCTATCCCTACGTCTATCGACCTGTAATCCAGCCCCGTTATCATGGATCCGGCCTTCGCCGTAGCGTTGTAGCTGTCTTCGACAAAAATGACAAAGGCAGGACAATCTTCGACGAACTTGCCCATTCCCGAATTCTTGTGGTCCGAGAGCTCTTTCGATTTGTCACCCGTTACGGCATACATGGTGAATGGCTGTGCGTTGCATGCGGAAGGCGCGAGCCTCGCCGCTTCCAGACATGCATCCAGCTTCTCCTTCTCTACTGCCCTCGCCGGATCGTAAGAACGGCAACTTTGTCTTTTCTCGGTTATCTCGATGAAGTCCATGATCACAGTATGCTTCACGGATATTTTAACAAAGACCGTATGGATTTTGGTGCTTATTCACTATATAATAAGGAACAGCGACGGGATCGATCTCGACAATGACGATATCCGGACGCGTATCGATCGGCGCACGCATGAAGCGGGGTAAACCTGAAACACAGAAACGAATGAACATGATCGGAACGGCCGGTCATGAGACGAACATCGATGTAATCCCGAAACCTCGAAACACCGCTGATCATCGGTTCTGACGATCTCGAACATCTCCCGCGACATTGGTTTTTGTTCACTGATGCCTGTTGATGAACCTTTCCAGCTTGTCATAGGCTTCCTCGAGCGTCTCGAGGGGCGGCAGCAGTATGGTCCTGAAGTGATCGTTGCCGAACTCTTTGCAGAAACCCGATCCGTGAACCAGCACCACGCCCTCTTCCTTTATCAGGTCGAGGACGAAATCCTTGTCGGACTTCCAGCGTCCCCTGAGGTCGATATGCGGGAACATGTACAGCGCACCGTGCGCCCTCCTGGTCTCGATGCCGTCTATCTCGTTAAGCCTCTTGTATGAGAAGTCCGCGCGCGCCCTCAGTTTGCGATTCATATCCTCGATATAGTCCTGAGGTCCCTGCAACGATGCCTTGGCCGCCTCCTGGCACGGGACGTTGGAGCATATGCGGGCACGGAACTGCTTCATCACGCCCTCGCGTATCTCGTCCATAAGGCCGGTGTCGTCCATGATGTAGAAGTAGCCGACCCTCCAGCCGGGCATAAGGTTCACCTTCGAGAACCCGTTCATGATGATCCTCGGCACGTCGCTTTTAAGTCTCGATGCAGAGAAAAAGTCCCCGTCGAACGCCAATTTATCGTAGATCTCGTCGGATATGAGCGGTATCTGGTATTCCGCACAGATGTCGCCTATCTCCCTGATATCCTTCTCCTCGTACTCCGCGCCCGTCGGGTTGTTGGGATTGATCATAACCAGCGCCTTTGTGCGGTTGGTGATCCTCTTGCGGATCATATCCAGGTCCGGGGCCCACTCTTCTTCCTCGATCTGCCTGTAAGGAACGGTGCGGCCTTCATAGAATCCGATGTACTGTGAATATGAAGGATATCCGGGCCCGGGGACGAGGACCTCGTCACCCGGTTCCAGCAACGTGCCCATGAGGGCGTTGATGCCTTCGCTGACTCCCGCGCTGACGTAAACGTCGTCGGAAGTTATTCGGACCCCGTGCTTCTCGAACTCACGCTGTACGATCGCTTCCCTGAAGTCGAGATTCCCCTGGGAGTTCCCATATCCGTTATCGGTCTCGTCCACCGCGCGCCTCAGCTTCTCCTTGAAGTATTCGGGGGTCTGAAAATCCCATTTGTTGGGATCCCCTATGTTCAGGCCGATGATCTTCTTGCCAGCCTTTTGGGCCTCTTCTGCCGGGACGTTGACCTCGCGTATGGCGTAGTCCATGCCCATAGCCCTTCTCGAAGCCCTTATCATCTTCCTCATCGCGGTACCTTCTTCCAGTGCACGACGTTTTTAACTATTAACATTAACGTTCGATGCACCTTCGGCGAGCGTCGCTTTTTTATCGGCCATCCTCAGCAGAAGCACCAACACGAACGCTATCGCGCACGTGACCGCCGCCACTGCGAACGCGGGCGTCATATCGCCGGAGCTGGAAAGTATCTTGGAAAGGAAGGGGAATATCAGCGCGGAAGTTCCGAATCCCAGCGTCACCAGGCCATAGTTCGTGCCCATGTTCTTGGTTCCGAAGTGGTCCGCCGTCACGGCCGCGTATGTGCCTGAGGCGCCTCCGAACGCTAAAGAAATTATGGCGACGCATACGAGGAACATCATTCCGTTCGCGAATATCATCATCAATATTCCCGCCGCAGTCATGAATATTATCAGGAATAAAGCGTAGGTGCGGCCTATCCTGTCAGACAACCAGGATATCAAAAGACGCCCGGTGGCGCTGAAAAGACCGGTTATCATCACTCCCGTGACGGCATAATCTGCGAGACCGCGCTCGGTCGCAAGCGTAATGAGCTGAGGGTTCAGGATGAAGTACGCCGGGAGCACGAAAAACATCGACAGCGAAATGAGATAGAATGTGCGGGTGCCGAGCATCTCCCGTGGGGTGTACTGCTTCTGATTGGTGTTCTTCTTTGCCACAGCGCCGGGCACCGTGTATCCCTCAGGCGGGTTCGCCAGCATCAGGGACGAGGCCACGCATATTGCCAAGAACGCCAACCCGAAGATCATGAACGTCTCCGGCACCCCCACATCTGCGAGCAGACTGTTAGCCAGCGGCGAGAATATTACTAGAGAGAAGCCGAACGACCCTACCATCGCTCCCGTGGCGAAACCGCGCCTGTCGGGGAACCATTTCTGTACGCATGCCACGGTGCAGGAGTAAACGATACCGACCCCGAGTCCGCCGATCATTCCGTACGTCAGGAATATCAGGTCCGCAGAAACGGGGGTTATGAACGACGTCAGAAGTATGCCGCCGGACATCGTGAGGCTGCCCAGGACCGCAATGAATCTGGGCCCGAACCTGTCTTGCAGAATGCCTCCGAAGAGTATCCCTATGACGAATGCCGATAACATCACCGACGAAACAAGGGCTATGTCGGCCGGAGACCTTTCCAGATATTCGGCAACGGGTGCCTTGAAAACCGCCCACATGTATATGACCCCGGCACATAGTTGCACTATCATTCCTGCAATCAGTATCGCGTATCGTTTCCTCAACTGTGGTGCGTTGCTTTCCATAGGTATCCCGCTATTTTTTACAACCTTCAAGTGAGTTGTAGTATAATAAATTGCGTACATTAATGTATTATAATGTACATTGTATTATAATTATAATCATCGTGTGACGCTCAGAAAGTGATTGTCTCCTGTATTGCGTGTCATTAGGGCCGCATATGGACGATGATTGTTTCAGATTTCGCCAAAGTCGATATCGATTGCGGTCTCGGCCTCGGTTCACCGCGAGCTTGCTGGCATCTGAAAGATGTTTGATTGCATTTTGTATGCTATTTCGATGTATGTTGCCCGAGACCGGATCATAGGATCTACCACTTCGTTTTCTTCATCGATCGGACTTTTTCCCGAGAAAGAAAAAGCTCTGCTTCGCGAGTAATGCGCCGACGACCGAAATTGCATACGATGGGCTCATCGAACCTGGAAAATAAAAGCAAATTAATACGTCCGCTGTACTGGGCAGATACATGGCGGCCGTGAGACTTGGTAAAAATCATCTCAGATGGTGCGGGGGATGCAACCTCCCGATAATGGAAAGCAAAAACTGTCCCGTATGCGGTTCTCAGACGGATGAAGTTGTCCTGACCCCGCCTGCAGACTCACGCCCAGCGTTCGACCAAGACATCGAAAAAATACGCGGAATAATCGATGCGACCTACGGAGAAGGTTCGGGAAACGCGGTCATACCTGACGATCATATCGTAATTCTTAACAAAGTACCCGGTCTCGACCGCATGGACGAGGTCGTATGCGACGGTACAGTCATAGCGACCATGAGGTTCGACCTCGGCGCCGGATGGAAATGCATATTGAGGATGCAGGGCGCGATGCGCCTAGAAGGGACCCTCAGCAAAGGGTATGTGATCTGCGACGACGGCGCCGTCAAGTTCGTCCAGGAAAGCAAAAACCTAATGGCCCCCGGCGTTAACTCCGTACATCCGGATGTAAAAACAGGCGACGAGGTCGTCATAATTACTGCGGACGGCAAAGTCATAGCTGCAGGCAGCGCCAAGATGCCGGCCTCGGAGATGGTCGGAGGGAAAGGCGTGGCCGTCAAACCGAGATGGTACAAACCCGAAGAAAAGCTTCAGCGCCCTGCAAGGCATGATTGGAAAGAAGTCGTCGAAGCCAACAGGGAAGTTATAGGCAAAAGGGTCGAAGAAGCTGTCGGATTCATAAAGAACACGATTGAGAAGAACCAGATTCCCGCCATTGTCTCTTTCTCCGGCGGCAAGGACAGCCAGGCCTGTCTGCTCCTGACACTGGACGCGGGGCTTAAACTGCCTGTGCTTTTCGTCGACACCGGACTAGAGTTCGACGAGACCGTTCTGTTTGTTCACGATACCGTAAAAAGACACGACCTGGAACTTATCGAAGAAAAGGCTCCGACCGATGCCTTCTTCGGGAACCTCGTGTATTTCGGACCTCCCGCAAAAGACTACAGATGGTGCTGCAAGACGAACAAGCTCGGGCCTACTGTCGGAGCTATCAACAAGAACTTCCCGAACGGTGTGCTCTCATTCATTGGACAAAGAAAATACGAATCCGAGGCCAGGAACGCCAAGCCCCGCATTTGGAGGAACCCCTGGACACCGGGGCAGCTCGGAGCGTCGCCGATACAGAACTGGTCCGCGATGCACGTATGGCTATACATCTTCAGCAAAGAGGAACCGTTCAACGTCTGGTACACCAGAGGGCTTGACAGGATCGGATGTTTCCTCTGCCCCGCATCGGACCTTGCAGAGTTCGATGCGATAGAGGGAAAAAGCGCAAGATTTACACAATGGGATGAATATTTGGATAAATATGCAGAGGACCACGGCCTACCGCCCGAATGGAAAAAGTTCGGCCTATGGAGATGGAAGTCGGCCCCTGCGTCCATACGCGAGGAGATCGAGAGGGTGACAGGCAAAAAGGTTTCCGAAATCGTAAAACAAAATACGTCGGGAGACGGTGGCCCGCTGAAGATCAAGATCCAAGAAGGATATTCGCCGTGCTCCATGGGATACAGCGTAGAGGCCGCGCTTTCCAGGCCGATAGATCTGAAGAAGGTCAAACCGTTCTGCCACTCGCTCGGCTGGGTGGTCGAGGAGGACCCCGACGGCGAATACCTCTCCGCAAACTACGTTACGATATACCGTGAGGGCGCGATCTCGTCGAAGGCCAATGTGGAGAGTGACGCAAGGAAACGCGTTCACCAGGCCTGGCAAGCGGTAGTCCGCGCAGAACAGTGCGTGGGATGCGGCCTGTGCGCCACGAGATGCAGGCCCGGGGCGATGTATATGGAGAATGGAAAAGTGCAGATAAACGAGGATAACTGCATATTCTGCAGGGAATGCTTCGGCCCCTGCCCGTCGGCCGACTTCTCGGAGGGCGCCGACACGGACTTCGAGCAATGATGTCCGCACAGGAATAATAAATAAACCAAATCCATTCTGGTCAACCATGATTATCGACCCGGAGGACTTGGCCGCCGCAATGGAGCTAGATCCTGCCCTCATTGACGAAGATGACGCCGTAAGATTCCACCACGGCCTGCACGCCGTTTCCATGTACAGAGAGAGTCACAAACTCTGGCTCCAGGGCAAGCTCAAGGATGCCCGTGAGATAAACTACCGGGCCCACCAGCTCACCGGATGCGACATACACCCCGGCGCTACGATAGGCAAGAGGTTCTTCATCGACCACGCCACCGGAGTCGTGATAGGCGAGACCGCGGTGATAGGCGACGATGTCGTGATCTACCAGGGAGTAACTCTGGGAGGAGTCTCTTTCTCCAAAGGCAAAAGGCACCCTACAGTGGGAAACCATGTCGTCATCGGGGCCAATGCCACCGTCCTCGGAGACATAAAGATAGGCGATAGGGTGCGCATAGGCGCCGGGTCGGTCGTCCTTAAAGACGTCCCCAACGGATGCACGGTTGTCGGTGTACCGGGCAAAGTGATCAGAAAGGCAGGCGTTGCCGGATGCGAGGACGAACTGAAGCACAACGAGCTTCCCGATCCCGTCAAGGACCGCTGCAACGACCTGGAGAGGGAACTTGACAGCCTGAAAAAAGAGGTGTCGGAGCTCAAGAAGCTGATCAAGGGCTGATTGGGTCCGATTTATCTATTACCTACGACATAGAGGTCCGATCCGATGTCGATACTGATCAAGAACACGCTTTCTGGAGCAAAAGAAGAATTCGTCCCCCATGAGGACGGAAAGGTGAAAATCTACGTGTGCGGCGTCACCGTGTACGACGACATCCATATGGGACATGCTCGCAGCATGATCGTTTTCGATATGATCGTCAGATATCTGAGGCACTGCGGTTACGAAGTTACGCATGTCACCAACTTTACAGATGTTGACGATAAGATCATCAGAAGGGCCGCCGAAGAGGGCGTCGAAGCATTAGAGCTCTCCGCCCGTTACGTAAAGCACTATTTCGAGGACGCTGCCAAGCTGGGAGTGCACAAGGCCGACATCTACCCAAAGGCAAGCGAGGAGATGGGGCCCATAATAGAAATGGTCAAAGAGATCATCGATAAAGGTTTCGGTTACACCACCGAGGACGGGAGCGTTTACTTTTCGGTGGATAAGGTCAAAAACTACGGAAGGCTCACGAAACAGAAGATCGAGGACATGGAATCCTCGGGAAGGGTCGCCCTGGATGAGCAGAAGAGGAACCCCATGGACTTCGCGATATGGAAGGCAGCTAAGCCGGGAGAGGTGTCCTGGGACTCCCCATGGGGATCGGGCCGCCCTGGCTGGCACATCGAGTGTTCTGCTATGATACGCAAGTATCTCGGCGACGAGATCGATATCCACGGCGGAGGCAACGACCTGATATTCCCGCACCATGAGAATGAGATCCTCCAGACAGAGGCCGTGACGGGGAACCCGCTTTCGAAATATTGGATGCACAACGGGATGTTGCAGGTCCAGGGCGAGAAGATGTCGAAATCCCTGGGCAATTTCTTCAGGGTACGCGACGTATCTCAGAAATTCGACCAGTATGCCATACGTTTTTACTTCCTCAATACGCACTACATGAGCCCGCTCCTCTACAGCGAGGACATGCTGACCGAAGCGAGAACGTCTTTGGACAGGCTTACCAATAACTACACGGACCTTAAAGCGTACGTTAAACAGGGCCCATCGGGCGATGGGGATGTTTGCGACCTGACGGACGAATACAGAAGCAATTTCATGGATTCGATGAACGACGATTTCAACACCAGGGCCGCCATCGAAGTGATGTTCCAGCTTGCGAGGGTCACCAACAAGTCCATGTCGGAAGGCACACTCAGCAAAGAGGGTGCGGCTAAGTTCGTCAAGCTACTGGGAGAATTCAACGGAATCTTGGGGATATTCCCCGAGGACGACGGAGGCGACGACGGAACCCTCGATTCGATAATGCAGATACTCATAGACCTTAGAGCAGAGCTCAGGAAGCGCAAAGCGTACGATCTGTCAGACCTTATCCGCGACAGGCTTGGGGATGCAGGCGTCCGTCTTGAGGACGCCGGGGACGGAGTAAAATGGAAAAAGATCTGATAGTTCGTAAAAAATCAGAGCTGGCACTCGGCGGTCCCGTTAAACTGCCGGAGGGTTATGTGCTGCCTTGGAGGCTTTCTCGCTCTACGGCAGGACCTGGAGCGGGTTCCGCCGGAGCCGTGTTCTCTTTCGAAGGTGTCCGGGTAAAAAAGGCAGTAAAGTACGATTCGGGAGATTTTGAACTCCACGACGACGGAGATACCATGTCGCTGACCCGTGGCGGCAGACCTTTCCTTGAAAGAGTTAAATTAGAGCCTGTGGTCTATCATTGCCCCGAACAGGCATTCTTCAATCTGGACCAGCGTTGCATATATCATTGCGCTTTCTGCGCCTCCCCGAGACTTGGTAACGATGTTACAAAAAACCTGACCGATGATAAGATCGTATCGATGGTCAGGAAGGCCTTGGACGACGGAATGACCATCAATGCCATTTCATTGACAAGCGGTGTGGTTGGAAGCCCCGAAGAGACCGTGGGAAGATTTGTCTCCTGTGTCAAAGCGCTCAGAGCGGAATTCCACGACATACCCATAGGCGTAGAACCTTATGTCTCTTCTAAAGAAGACGTGCTGAAATTAAAAAATGCAGGCGCGACCGAGATAAAACTGAACATTGAATCGCCAAGCCGCGATATATTCGAAAAGGTGTGTCCCGAACTAGGATTCGACGAGATACTGGCACATTTGAGCGACTCGGTTAAGATATTCGGAAAGGGCAACGTTCAATCGAACATGATATACGGAATGGGCGATACGGACGAGGAGGTGCTTTCGATGGTTGAAACCCTATGTTCCATGGGAATAATACCGGTCCTAAGAGCGCTGAGGATCGGAGACCTGAGCCGCAGCAGCTTGGAGTCTGCAATAGGCAAGACTGTGCCAGTGACCGCGGACCGCTCAATATATCTAGTTTCTGAACAGAAGAAGATAATGGAGAAGTACGGGCTGTCATCGGCACGTTGCCTGACCATGTGCAACAGGTGCGGATGCTGCGACCTGGTTCCTTTCAAAGACCTTTGATATTCCGGAACAAGGTACGTATCCGGAGCGATACGCCGTTCGCCGGAAAGACATCTCTCGAACTCATATTCAGCGGAGCTGATGTTGTGCCAGCGGCATCAACGCATCGATCAAATGTCCGATATGCGGCTTTTAAGCATCTTTTCGTACTCACATGCCTTGCATACCTTGCCCACGCAAGGCTCCCCGCATGTACAGGTGTTAAGCTCAACCGATGGGTATTTCTCATAAAGCATCGGTTTTATCTCGTCGTACGAAGCGAGGATGCTGAACTTGATTCCGGGAGTCCTGTATTCCAGATTGTCTATGGTATCGCGGTACTGGTTCCTCAGCGCCTCTGTCCAGTATGGACACTCCCCGTCCCAGAACGGTATCCCGGCCACAATGGCATATAGGAGCGATTCCGATTCCGGAATCGTCCTCAGGGGATGGAACCTCGGTATAAGTCCCGCCCTTATCCTTTCATGAGGGCCGAGCCTTGCAAGGCGTTCCACGTCTCCGCGGGCAAAATCCATCATGATCGATTGTGCCATATCATCGAGGTTGTGTCCCGTAGCTAAAAATCTGGCGCCCATCTTTCTCGCCTCGTCGTTCATCAGCTTGCGTCGGAACACGCCGCAATACGTGCACGGGCTATTCTCTCCCGTTACAGAAGAAACGGAGTCCATTGTCAAACCCAACTCGGAGAACGAACGGATGCTGAGCGGGATGTCGCCCGCGGTGCAGTATTCCTTTACGATCTCGACGCTTGGCGGGCGGTAGCCTTCTATCCCTTCGTCGATTGTTATCACATGAATTTTGACATCGGGACGGCGCCCGAAAACATCGTTCAGAATTTTCAACGTGACCATACTGTCCTTACCGCCGGATACTGCAACGGCGATCGTGTCCCCGGACCTTACATCGATCTGCTTGCGTATCTCCTTCTTAACCCTCTTCTCTACATATTTCATGAAGTGCTCGCCGCAGAGGTGCGAACCGTTGTAGACGATGAACGTCACGGCTTCCGAGGAGCAGAGGTCGCATCTCATTTTATCATATCTCTTCCGCCGATGCCACCGTTCTTCCCTCCAGCAAAGCCTCGAGCTTCTTGGCCAGCACCTTTGAAGGGATATCGGGCAGCGAGATGTAGGTCGAGCGACCCCCTTCCTTCTCGCTTCTTACAACCGTCTCCAGAATGTTCTGCCGGTCCATGTCCTGCACGTAGGTCCAGAACTGCGTGTGCTTTCTAGGCTCGTGGCCATACTCTTCGCACACGACCGCATACGTCTTTTCGGCGACTGTGATGCCGATGTAGAGATTACTCTTCATGGCCCTTGCGATAGCCAGGAGCGCAAGCTTCCTATTGGTGTCCAGCCCTGTGAGTTTGCTTTCTGTGACGACGCTGTTTATGTTGGCCTTCGCTTCTCTGACATCCTCGGTGTCGATAAACCCCTGCGGATGGCCCTCGGCTATGGCGGCCGAGTCTCTGAGAAGTTCGATGGCGAACCTCGCGTCCCCGAATTCGGAGGCCACGTCTGCTATCAGTTCGATCACATCGTCGGAGTATCTTCCGCCGATAAGAGACTCTTCCGCCCTGACCTTGGCTATTGAATACAGCTCGTCCCTGGCGTACTTGTCGAAAGTTATTGCGTTGCCCCTCCCAAACGTAGACATAGACGCTTCATCGAGCATCCCATAAATGGAATGCTGCGATATCAATATCAGGGATATTCCCGCTTTACCTCTGGCCACATCGGAAAAACGTGTAAGCTGATAAACCAGATCGACGTTGTTCTTCTTCAAGAGCACATCGACCTCGTCCAGCACTATGATCACAGGAACGCTTCCGGATTCGATGTGGGCGGTGAACGCCCTCATCATCTCGTCTGACGAGAATCCTCTTTCCGGAAAACCTTTATCGAAATGCCTCAGAAGCTCAAGTATCACTCCGGCCTCGGTATTTCTGTTCCTACAGTTGACGAATATCACATCTATCGGCCTTCCCGACCTGGATAAATGCCTGGCTGTGTTTTCGCAGAAACGTTTCGCGGTCGCCGTTTTACCGGTACCGACGTTGCCTGTCAAAAACGCATAGCTGGCCGTTCCGCTCTCGGCGAGAGGGCGGAAGTACATCTCCAGACGGGACATCTGCCCTTCTCTGTGGACCAGCCTCTCCGGTACGTAATTGAAGGAGAGCTTATCCATATCGCGGATGACCGTAGATGCCTTGTCGAACATTTCAGTTCCTGCTGTGGCGTATCAGGCCCGAGCATCCGAAGACCTCGATTCCTTTCTCCTCCCACACATCGCATATCAGGTTTATACCTATAGAATCGGACGCCATGTGGCCCGATATTACAAGATTGATGCCTGCCTTCCTGGCTTCTTCTATGTGGCTCTCCGGGAAGTGCATCCCCACTACAGTACCGACCCCGGCCTGCGAGAACTTATCGTATATCTCCTTGGGCCCGGAGGTTCCGCCGGTCATCTTGGCAACCGCTCTTCCGCACCTGTTGTCTTTGCTCCCTACTATGATCGTGGGAGGATTGTTATATTTAGCTGCCTGGATCATCTCCGGTTCCTTGAGTAGTCTGTCGACTATGTCCCCCAAATTCCTGGGCTGGAGGTCTTCCAGCAATCTGTCCATATGCTTCTGCACCATATTATCGGCCGGAGAATGGATATTGAACATCGGGATGCCCAGAAGAGTTGCGGCGTCCGAGGACTGATTGAAATTGGAGCCCATTACGTTCCTGAGAACCTCGTCCATCCTCGGCTTCATCAGCGATTCACAGACATTTATCGGCACCCCCTCGGAGGCGTACATATCGGTCTGCATGCGCATGACCTCCGGGAACGGGACCTTGGACATGCCGGTCGGGTGGTGTGCTACGACAGCGGATATGGTCTGTCCTTTCTCCCTGAGCCTGTCGGCCAGGAGCATTTCTCCGGTACCTATGTCGATGCCCCACATGAACCTCTCGGCTTCCAGTTCCTTCGATTCCTCGATAAGCGCTGAAAATCTCGAATCGGCATATGGGTTCCAGAGCCTCTCCTGATCGTACAACTGCTTCTTATCGTCGGAAAGCGAGTCGAATTTGGCCTTCTCCTCTTTTATGGCTATATCCACTTCGGCCTGGGAACGAGGGTCGTTCTTCTTACCTGTCTCGATAGCCAGTTTGTAGGCCTCGTATATCTTCATGAGTTCCCGAATGTAAAACAGACGTATAATCTATTCTTACCTGCGCTATGAAACCTTTTTGTCCGCTCAAGAAAAAAGCAGGGTAAATTTATCATAGAATGAACAGATTGACCATTGATAAAATGAATGAAATCTGGACGGAGAAGTACAGGCCGAAGGTCTTGAAGGATGTTGTAGGTCAGCAGAACGTCACCGAGAGGCTCTCATCATATGTAATGTCCAGGAACATGCCGCATCTGATGTTTACAGGCCCTGCCGGCACAGGAAAGACCACCTGTGCCCTGGCCCTAGCAAGGGAGATGTTCGGAGACCAGTGGAGGGGCAACTTCATAGAGCTAAATGCCTCGGACGAGAGAGGCATCGATGTGGTGAGGGGGAAGATCAAGGAATTCGCCAGGACATCTCCGCTCGGCGGTGCCGACTTTAAAATAATATTCATGGACGAGGCAGATGCGCTCACGAACGACGCCCAATCCGCTCTGAGAAGGACAATGGAAAAATATTCCAAGATCTGCCGTTTCGTACTGTCCTGCAACTACTCATCGAAGATAATCGACCCCATTCAGTCCAGATGTGCCATATTCCGTTTCAGGCCACTGACCAGAGAGGATGTGGAGAAGTACTTGGGAATGATTATCGACAAAGAAGGCATCAAAATCCAAGATGACGCACTTCAGGGACTGGTACATGTGGCCAGAGGAGATATGAGGCGCGCGGTGAACTCGCTCCAGGTCGCCGCATCCCTGGGAAGACAGATCGATATAGATACGATATACCAGACCACCGGAATAGCAAACCCGGACGAGGTCAAGAAAATACTGGAGACCGCACTGGCAGGCAACTTCGTACTGGCCAGGGACATGCTCGACCAGACGATGATAAACTTCGGGCTGTCCGGACAGGACATAGTCCGCCAGATACATTCGATGTTCTTCGAGCTCAGCATCTCCGATGCAGAGAAGGTCCGTCTTGTGGACAAGACCGGAGAGATCGAGTTCCGGATCGTCGAGGGAAGCAACGAGAGGATACAGCTCGAAGCGTTGCTGGCCTACCTCGTAATGATCGGCGGAGCCAAGCGGTGATTTTGACATCTGGAACTTAATTATCAGTACCTATTGTCGAACATCCTGCTGGTCTTCTTCTCGCTGCGGGGGAGATCTCCTACATTGACGGCTTTCGGATTGATAGTCGCACCGACCTTAACCCTGAAACGGTCCTGAACTTCCTTCTCGAGAACCTCGCGTTTAGACTCTGGCACTGCTGTCTCGAAGTACAAGGTGAGGATGTCCTTGCCATCAAGATGGTCTATCATGACCTGATATTCGGATTCAGGGCCTTCCGTCTCGCTTAGGACCTCTTCGAACTGTGCAGGGAACATGTTCACGCCTTTCACTTTGACCATGTCGTCCGTGCGTCCGGTGATGATGTCGATACGAGGGAACCTGGAACCGCAAGGGCAGTTACCCGGAATTATGCGGGTCAGGTCATGCGTCCTGTACCTCACCAGGGGGGCCCCTTCTTTCAGGAGCGTGGTGATAACAAGCTCCCCTACTTCTCCGTCCGGAAGGTTCCTTCCCGTCTTCGGATCGACTATCTCAAAATAGATGTAGTCGTCCCAGAGGTGTATTCCGTTGGCGTAATCGCAACTTATGCCTATTCCAGGGCCGTATATTTCGGTGAGCCCGTAAATATCGTAAAGCTTGACGCCGAGATCGGACGCGATCCTGTTGCGCATCTTCTCTCCCCATCTCTCTGATCCGATTATGCCTTTCTTGAGGGACAGCTTTTCCTTTATCCCGCGCTTCTTTATCTCCTCGGAAAGAAGAAGAGCATAGGAGGATGTGGCACATAGGGCTGTCGAATGGAAGTCAATCATAAATTGTATCTGTTTCTCCGTGTTCCCGGGACCCATTGGCAGCGTCATCGCACCCAATCTTTCGGAACCGTTCTGAAATCCGATACCGGCGGTCCATAGCCCATATCCCGGCGTTATCTGTATGCAGTCCTCTTCTGTCAGCCCTGCCATCCTGTAACAGCGCTCGAACATAATGGCCCAGTCGTCTATGTCGTGCTGGGTGTAAGGTATTATGACAGGGGTACCTGTGGTCCCGGAGGACGAGTGTATCCTGACTATGTCTTTTTCAGGTACGGCGGCAAGCCCGAGAGGATACGCATCGCGCAGATCGGCCTTGTCCGTAAAAGGCAGACCTTCGAAACTTTCCTGGTCGACCACTTTGGATAGGTCGATCCCTGCGAACTTTTTCCCATAGAAAGGACTGTCCGTTTTTATGGTAGAAAGACGGCGTTTTACCGTTTCCAGCTGATACTCGTTCATCATCATGGTAATAAGCGATTAACACTAACTAAGAATATAATAATGATGATTATTTTAGGTAAATGGTGTACATAAATACACAATCAAATTGATTCATATTCTTCTGCTCCGAGCAGCTTTTGGATGTCATTGGGATCGTCCAGCTCGATCTCGGCAAGCCATCCGTCAGAATATGGGGACGAGTTCATGAGTGCGGGTTCGTCCTCCAATGTCCGATTGATAGAAGCGACCGTACCTGTCACAGGTGAAATCACCGGTGAGATCGCTTTGAAGCTCTCTATAGCTCCGATCTCATCGTTCCTCGATATGTGCCTGCCGACAACCGGCGGCTGAACGTAGATGACTTCCCCCAGTTCCTCCTGGGCACGGTCAGATATTCCTATTTTAGCTCTGGAGCCGGAAATCCCGACCCACAATCCTTCTTTGGTGTATAGAAGCCCTTCCTTGACTACGGTCATCATCCCTCAAGGGCATTGGATGATAAAATCGCTTTCGCTTCCTCACTGCCCCTGGCCGCAGCCTTCGAAAACCATCTTTTTGCGTTTCGGACGCTCTTTACCATACCGTCCCCCGACAGTGACATCTTACCAAGCTGGCACATTGCTTCCTCTGATAGAAGTTCCGCCGCTTTGATCAATGTTTTCGCGGCCCCTTCCGGGTCCTTAGCCATGCCCCTTCCCTCGAGTTGCATAAGTCCCAGGCGGTATCCGGCCTTTGAATATTCCTCAGAAAAACAGGCACGGTAAATCTCTGCGGACATTTCATAATCGATATCTGCTCCCCTTCCGAGCTCGTACATAACCCCCAGCCTATAGTAGGCCGGAATAGAACCGTGTGCGGCCGCCTTTTCGTACCAGAAGCGGGCCTGTTCCCAATCCTGTTCCGTACCTCGGCCGTCGGAATAAAGATCGGCAAGATTGAACATCGCCCTGGGATACCCTAGCTGAGCAGATTTCTTGTAAAGTTCAAAACCTTTCTCGAAGTTGCAGGAAAGTCCTTCACCATGGACCCTCATGTAACCAAGGTTGCAGATTGCCTCTGCGTTACCTTGGTCCGCGGCCTCACCGAACCATCTCGCCGCCTCTCTGCGGTCGCGCACGACACCGTTACCTGTAAAGAAAAGATATCCCAGCGCGGTCTGCGCGTTCTGGTCGCCTGCCCGGGCTGCCTCCAGCTGCTCCTTGAAACCCACGGCCTCACCTGTATTTTCCTATGGACCTTCTCACATGAAGCTCCGGGTGCTCCATGAACATCCCCAGGTAATACAATGCGGAAAGATACCCTCCGGCGGCGGCCATGGTGTAATATTTTATGGCATCGACCTCGCTCTCCGCGAGACCTCCGCCCACATCGTATAGGCGGGCAAGCATGAACTGTGCGTCCGCAGATCCTGCGTCCGCAGCCCTTGTGAGCATTCCAAGAGATTTCTGCATATTGCGTCTGACATACATTCCTTCACGATACATCAGAGAGAGAAAGAACATTGCGTCCGGGCTGCCCAGTTCGGCAGCTTTCTCGAAATTTTTAAACGATTTCTCATAATCTCCCTCGTCGAGATATTTATTGGCAAGAACTAACGCGGAATCCCTTGTGTCGCGCTCTATCGCGGAGTCCGTTTCGCTGAGCTTTTTCATCCTGGAAATAAGGGTGTCTTTCTTTCCTCCCTCAAGGCTCAAAAGAACGAGGTTCCAGCATAGTAGGCATCCCTCATGTCCCATATCTGCACCGTACTTGTACCATCTTTTGGCCTCCACTTCATTGTGTATTATACCGTTAATACCGAATTCGTACTGCAAACCTATCTCCATGAACATGTCCGCATTGCCCGTTATGGTAGCGGAGGAGTACCATAGCTCTGCCTCGGTTCGGCTCTTCTCCGTGCCGATGCCGCGGCCGTACATGTACCCCAGATAGAACTGGGCCATTGGAACACCTTGCTTGGCGGATGTTGACATCCATTTGAAAGCTTCCTCATAGTCCAAAGAAACGAGGATCCCTCTGGTGCATTCCATAGACAGTGTAAGCTGGGCCTCCGGGTTGCCCATCTCGGATGCATTGCGCAGATGCCTGAGATATTGATAGATATCCTGGTCGAAGATTATGCCGTCGCGGTACATCTTGGCAATCTCCCACTCGGCCCTCGTGCACCCTGCCTCGGCTGCACGGAGATACCAAGTGATCGCTTTGTCGAGGTCCTGATCGAGACCTTTGCCGTAGTGATACATGTATGCGACACCGAGACAGGCGTAGGGGTCTCCGTCACTTGCATCCCTTAGGATAGGATCTTTCACGCCCCCGTAAGGTACCCATTGATTTATTTAGTTTTCATCTGAGCCTTTAATTCAGAGGAAAACTGTTGGAATCACGCCCGGAGTTGCTCCAATAGGGATGAGGCGTCAGGATCGCCCTGCTTTGCTGCGAGCTTCAAATATTTTTTTGCAAGCGGCATGTTCTTCTTCACGTGCTTGCCTTCCATTAAGAGCCTGCCGAGATAGAACTGTCCGTCCGAGAAACCGGCGTCCGCCACCTCTTTGATCAAAGCCATTCCGGCTTCCGTATCGGTTTCCGTTCCTACGCCGGTCACCATCATCATGCCGTAGAATGCCTTGGCTGCAGGATGCCCCTGTTCCGCTGCGGCGCTGAACCACATCGCAGCCCTCTTTTCGTCCTTCGGCACCCCCCTGCCCTCGTAACAGAAGCAGGCAAGAGCATACTGAGAATTGGGCTCCCCGGCCTCGGCTGCATCGGTGAACAGCTGGACAGCTCTTTCATCATCCTTTTCAAAATATGTGCCGTTGCCGTACATGCATGCGAGACAGTATTCGGCTGTGGCGTTGAACTGTTCGGATGCCTTGCTAAACCATTTCGCCGCTTCCGCGAGGTTCTTTTCCAATGCCTGGCCCTCAAAGCGCATGTTCGCATAATCCAGCATCGCCTGGGAATGACCTTTCTCGCATGCTTCGGTCAGTAGCGCTATGGCCTTGGCAGGATCTCTTGAAACACCCTGCCCGTAAGCGTAAAGCATTCCTAGCTGGTACATGGAGTCCATTTCTCCTTGGTCCGCGGCCTTTGCGAAGAGCGTCGCCGCCTTTTTGAAATCGGGACGTCTGTCTGACAGGTAGAGGACAGCGAGATCGTGCTGTGCCTCCGAATGGCCTGCGGCCGCAGCTGATTCATACCATCTCAGCGCCTCCTTCGGATTCTGTTTCACACCGTTTATACCGCGTTGATATGCATCGGCGATGTGGAACATTGCTTCTGCGTTCCCTGCCTCGGCCGCCGACATAAGCCAGTATTTGGCCCTATCTTTGTCCTTGGGGACGCCTTTACCCATCAGATACATGAATCCGATCTTGTTCTGGGCCGAGGCATCGCCCTTCTCCGCGTTAACCGTATACCAACGAACGGCCTCGGAATGGTCCTTCTTAACGCATTTCTTACCATTGTCATATATGTCGAAAAGCTTAGCACACGCATCTGTGTCGCGCTGTTCGCCTTTGAGCTTGAGCATTATGAGCGCATCTATCTTTTCGTTGCCCCCGTCCCCTATCTCTGCCAGGGTGCGGGCCGCCTGTTCGTTCCCTGATGCTGCAGATACGGACATCAGTTCCATGGCGGCAGACCGGTCCTCAAGAAGTATTGTTCCGGTGTAAAGAAAAAGCGAGAAAAGATAGGAAGCATCGACATCGCCGCCGGAAGACAGGTCCTCCAACATGGAACATGCCTTCCTGAGATCGTATTCTCTGCTCCCAACGTCCATAAAGCGGAGTGATATGCTCTCTGCTGAGAGACGATCTGCGGTAACCTCTGACATATTTCACCAATTATTGACTTTGCCTTTATTCCTTTCGTTTGGGATATTCGACGATCAACTAGGTTTTCTGTTAAGTAAAGAATATATCCGAAACCGCGCTCTACTTCCGTATGGGCGATATCCGGTCTGGTCCTAACGATGACCCAAGAGAATCTCTTGAGTGGGCCAAGGCTGTCCTTAGGGGCAGGTCCGAGAAAGACTATGCGCTCGCTTATTCCGTCGTGGTCGACGCCGCAAAGGAAGGTTCCGAGGATGGAAAGTTCTGCCTCGGCCTCATGTATGCACGCGGCCAGGGTGTTACAAGGGACCTTTCGGCTGCGGCAGAATGGTTCTCTCGCGCTGTAGAAAGCGGCAGCCGCAGCGCAATGTACTATCTGGGCAAGATGTACTTCCGCGGTTACGGCGTAGGAAAGAATATAGCCAGGGCTGCAGAATTATTTGCGGTGCCTGCCAAAGAGGGCGATGCCCGGGCCCAATACTCCTTAGGACTGATCTACTTCGAAGGCGATACCGTGGCAAGGGACCTCGATGAATCTGCCAAATGGGTAACTCTGGCCGCAGAGCATGGACATGCCGATGCGCAGTTCGTGCTGGGCCAATTCTATAAGACCGGTTGCGGCGTAGACCGCGACATTAGCACATCCGTCGATTGGCTCGTCTCTGCCGCAATGAACGGCAACAAGGGCGCACAGATTCTTTTAGGCAACATGTACACAACTGGCGACGGAGTTCAGGTCGACCGCGACGAGGCCGACCGCTGGTACGATATGGCCGACGGCAAGTGATCTCACTTCAGTCCCACTATCTTTCCGTCCGGCATGAGGTCCATGCGCATTGCGGCGGGAACCGACGGCAGGCCAGGCATGAGGGTCATAGAACCGCATACCGGAACGACAAAACCCGCTCCTGCAGAGAGCTGTACTTCCCTCACGTTGAGGTCCCAGCCCCTTGGTGCACCCTTTATCTTCGCATTGTCGGTAACGGATGCCTGGGTCTTTGCTATGCATACAGGTAGTCTCCCAAAACCGCGTTTCTCCAGTTCGGACAACATCTTCTCTGCAGCGGCAGAGTATGAAACCGTTCCGGCGCCGTATATTTTCTTTGCCACGGTCTCTATCTTGGATTTTAGAGTGGCGTCATCTTCGTAAAGGAGGCTAAATTTCTTGGGCTTGGCACATTCTTCGACGACTGTCTCCGCAAGATCTATGGCACCCTCCCCTCCTTTCAAAAATGCCTCCGATTGGACGCAACGGACGCCAAGACTCTTGCACCTGGCACTTATGATATCCATTTGTTCTTCGGTGTCCGAGGAAAACCTGTTGATGCTGACGACCAGTGGGATGCCGTAAAGCCTCATATTCTCCACGTGCCTGTCCAGGTTTATCAGCCCTTCTCTAAGATTATCGAGGGTCATCGTGCCATCGTCCTTCAGGTCTGCACCGCCATGCATCATAAGGGCGCGCACGGACGCAACTATGACCACGCAGTCGGGGGACAGCCCGGACTGTCTGCAGACTATGTCCATGAACTTCTCCCCTCCCAGGTCCGAAGCGAAACCGACCTCGGTCACAACGTAATCTCCGAGCTTCAGCGCCGATCTCGTAGCCAATATGCTGTTCGCACCATGGGCGATGTTCGCGAACGGAAACCCATGAACGAACACGGGCTCGCCTTCCAGAGTCTGGACCAGGTTGGGGCATATAGCGTCCTTGAGAAGAACCATCATACCTCCGACACAACCGAGGTTTCCGGCAGTTACCGGATCGCCTTCCATGTTGTACGCTACTACGACCCTCTCCAGTCTCGCTCGTAGATCTTCATATCCTGTGGAAAGTGCCAGAATGGCAGAAATTTCAGATGCGGACGTTATTAGAAAACCGCTTTCGTGAGGGATGCCCCCGACCGTACGGCCTCCGAGCCCGACAACGATGTCCCTTAGCTCCCTTGCGTTCATATCCATCGTCTTCTTCAGCACGACCCTTGTGGGATCGATGCCGAGATTGTTCCCTTTCACAAGGTGGTTCTCTACGACCGCGGATAATAGATTGTGAGCGGCCGAAACCGCATGGATATCGCCGGTAAAGTGAAGGTCGATGTTCCACATGGGATATACTTGGGACATGCCTCCTCCTGTGGCTCCTCCCTTTATACCGAAAACCGGGCCCAACGAAGGTTCTCTCAGGGCCCCGACAACCTTTTTGCCTATCTTTCCGAGGCCTTGTATAAGCCCTATCGTGGTGACCGTCTTACCTTCCCCGGCCGGAGTGGGCGTTACGGCGGTGACCATGATGAGCTTGCCGTTTTTGTTCTCCTCGAAACGCTTGAGCACATCCAGCGGCACTTTGGCCATGTACTTACCGTAAGGACTGATATCCTCATTGCCGAGTCCGAGTTTAAATGCGATTTCTGAGATCGGTTCTGCTTCCGCCTCATAGGCAATCTCTATGTCGGTTTTCATAATATAAAAAATCGAATCGGGTCTGCCGTTAATAAAAGGTGCGCGGAACGACCATCTGCTGGCACCGGGATTTTAATGCGTACTGTTTGTTCCATATGATAGAATTCAATGGTATTTTCGGGCTCCGCATTAATAAAATTGTACAAATATGTCCTACGATGATGTTAAGTATACCTTTTACTAATGTGGAACCGCAGTTACGGAAAAAGTGATTTCATGGATAATAACAGGCACGAGATTAACAAGGAATTCGCAAGGAAACTGGCCGGCGGCGTGATAATGGACGTCACCACTCCTGAACAGGCAAAGATCGCAGAAAATGCGGGCGCCTGCGCAGTTATGGCCTTGGAGCGGGTACCTGCGGACATCCGAGCCGAGGGCGGGGTATCGAGGATGAGCGACCCGAAAATGATCAGGTCGATACAGGAAGCAGTATCTATACCGGTGATGGCCAAATGCCGCATCGGACACTTCGTCGAGGCCCAGGTCCTTGAAGCGATCGGCATAGACTGCATCGACGAAAGCGAAGTCCTTTCGCCCGCGGACGATATCTACCACATAAACAAGACTGCATTCAATTCACCGTTCGTCTGCGGAGCCAGAGACCTCGGCGAAGCCCTTAGAAGGATATCCGAGGGAGCCGCCATGATCCGGACGAAGGGAGAGGCGGGAACAGGCGACGTCGTCCAGGCCGTAAGCCACATGCGCATGATAAACTCCGAGATACGCTATGTAAAAACCGTGCTGGAAGACGAGCTGTACGAAACCGCAAAAGAGATGCAGGTCCCATTGGACCTGGTGAAGTACGTGCACAAACACGGAAAGCTGCCGGTCGTGAACTTCGCCGCAGGCGGAGTGGCAACTCCTTCGGACGCGGCTCTGATGATGCAGCTCGGCTCAGATGGTGTCTTCGTAGGCTCAGGCATATTCCGGTCCGGAGACCCGGCGAAACGCGCCTCGGCCATCGTGAGGGCGGTGGCCAACTTTGACAAGCCCGAAATAATCGCCGAAGTGTCATACGACATCGGAAAGGCGATGGTCGGAATAAGCATGGAAGAGCTGTCGCTCCGCGGTACAAAGATGGCAGACCGCGGTCAGTGAACGGACACATGTCTGCAGCCGTCGGTGAGCTCGTGTCCCGAGAATGTATAGCGGAGAGCATGTTCGATAGGAAAATCTGAATAATGGCTAAGTCATCTCTATCGAAAATGAAGGGATATTCGCTATACATTTTCGACCTCGACGGTACGCTCGTCGATTCCGCCAACGGACTCGTCGTATCCTACAGGAAAGCCCTTGATAAAATGGGGCTATTGTACGACGAGTCTTGTCTGGCTGAATTCACCCGTGAGCCGCTCTACGCCACGTTCAGCAGGTTCGAACGCCCTGGAATAGACTATAAGACGTTCGAAGAGGTCATGTTCGACGAGTACCGGCTTTCGCTCGACCCGAACAGCTTCCCTTTCCCCGACACCCGTTATGCGCTGCAGAGAATCGCCGACGAGGGCCTCCCGATGTGTGTGGCCACCCGCAGCTCGAGCAAAAGGGCCAGGAACGTCATGACGATCCACAAGATCATACAATACATCGACCACACCGTGGGATATGACAACGTAGCAAGACAGAAACCCGACCCGGAGTGTCTGAAGGTTTGCATGGCGCATTACAGCATACGCAAGGACGGAGTCCTCTTTGTGGGGGACGGGGAGACCGACATGATGGCGGCGGAAGCGTTCGGGATAGACGGAGCGCTGATTGACCGCAACGATTTAGGCGGGGACTGCAGGTGCACATACAGAATAAAGAGCCTGAGGGAACTGTTTTGAAATACGGCACCTACATTTTCGATTTTGACAATACTCTGTTCGACACCCGAGGGGGATATGAAGCATGCTACAGGAAAGCGTTCGGGATATTCGGCATCGCCTATGACCCTTCGAAATATTACCAGTATATCAGAACGCCTCTACATGCGATATTCGAAAAACACTATCCTGGATGTCCGTGCAAGTACCGTGAGTTCGTGGCCGAGTTCATGAAGGAGGCGGAGAACTCCGTAGTCGATACGGCCATTCCTTTTCCGGAAACGATAGAATGCATCGAAAGGCTGGCGGACTCGGGAAAGAAGATGGCGATCGTGTCCGGTTCGTCCGAGTCGTATATCAACGACATTCTGAATAACAACGGCCTTAGGGGCCACTTCGGGACGGTCGTCGGGTACGAGAACAGTTTGCGCCCTAAACCTGACCCGTATCCGATCAACCTCTGCCTTAAAAACCTCAGCACCGGGCCCAACGACTGTGTTTATGTAGGGGACAGCCCGGACGACATCACGGCGGCGAAACGCGCCGGCATCGGCAAGATACTCGTCAACCGCCATGGTGGCGATTGGGAAAGCGAAGCGGACCATATAATTTCGGACCTTATCGAACTATTGGGATGAGATTGACCAGTCAATATAATATAGCACAACTCGGTTTCAAATTTTTATGGGTGAGCCGTCCGTACGTTCCGAAAAGCTTCTGCTTCTGGCTGTTGCCGTAGCGGTGCTGATGGACGGCATGGACGGCAGCATAGTGAACGTGGCCCTTCCGTCGATCGCAATAAGCCTCGGGACGGATACCGCGTCCGCATCGTGGGTGACCGTCGTATATTTCATGATGCTCGCCGGGCTTATCCTTTTCTTTGGAAGGATCGCGGACCGTGGCGCCGTACGTAAGGTCTTCGTATCCGGCTTTGCCATATTCACATTGGCGTCGCTCTTTTGCGGAATCTCGGATTCGCTTAACATGTTGCTGGTTTCCAGAGCCGTACAAGGCGTAGGCGGGGCGATGATGGCCGCTGGGGCACCGATGTTATGCGTCAAATATGTGTCCAGGAGCAAATTGGGCCTCGCTCTGAGCGTGGCGACCCTTGGCAGTGCAATGGGATATGCCGTAGGTCCGGCATTGGGCGGCATCTTGACAGATATGCTTTCATGGCACTGGATATTTCTCATAAACATCCCCATCTGCGCCCTGGCGATACCCCTTGCCATGTACGTCATACCTAAAGACGGCCCTGTGGAGAAAAGGTCCCTGGATTTCCCCGGCACTGCATTTCTTTTCGGCGCTATAATTACAGGAATATATGCCCTGGAAATAAGCGGGAGTCCGGGCTCGGGAGACTTTTTCTTCATTGCGCTTGTGGCATGCCTGATACTGCTTGTGCTTTTCATCATACGGGAGCTGAAGTTTCACAGACCGCTCATCGACGTGCGGATCTTCAAGTCCCGGACATTCGACTTTATGTTTTTGGCTTTCATGCTTTACAACCTTGCCTACATGGGAATATTCTATCTCTTGCCGTTCTACATGGACCTTAGCTTGGGATTCTCGTCCAGCAAGACGGGGCTTTATCTGTTGATACCTTCCGCCATAACTGCCATAATTTGCCTGCCGCTCGGCAGGTGGTCTGACCGCAAGGGCAGAAGATGGTTCGCCGTGGCTGCCTGCCTGTGTCTCGTAGCTTTCAACGTCCTGCTGTGGCTGATGAATGTGACCCATGACCTCTGGACCCTTATTCCCATAGTGGTCCTGATGGGCGTATCGTGGGGATTGGCCGGCGGACCGATGGGGGGGCGCGTCGTCGAGCACGCCCCCAAAGGCAACGATGGAATGGGTTCTTCGGTGATGTCCATGTCCATCTATCTGGGAGGTGGCCTGGGAACGGCTCTCTTCGCGGCCTTCTTCTCGATCACATCCGGGGCCCCGGGCAAGAGCTTCTCGTTGCTAAGCATTCCCGAGTTCACCAGCGGATTCTCCGCAGCTTTGCTGCTTGCCATCGTCATCTCCATGATAACAGTGCTAATGTCCTTCGCCGTAAAGGACTCGGACACCGTTCCTTTGGAAGCCGATACATCCGAAACGGACGACGGGAAAAGAACCGTCTGAACTGCTTCAAACGGCGCTCTCGCATACTAAAAATAAATAAACAGCGAATTCCATGGATGCCCATGAAGTACGAGTGCTTGCTCTGTGGCTATATCTATGACGATAGCAAGGAAGACGTTCCGTTCAGCGAACTTCCCGATGATTGGGTCTGCCCGGACTGCGGTTCCCAGAAATCAGATTTCGAATACTGCGAAGACTGATCAATCCTTACCGTTACCGTCGATGCAGATGAACTGGGTGTTCTGTGCCCTCCGAAGCTCTTCCAGCAGTTGCTTTGCCTCCTCGCTACCTTGCTCGGCGGCCTTGGACATGGACTTTAGTCCCCTGTCGGGGTCGCAGTCCGTTCCTGTGCCCTGGATCTCCATCCTGCCTTTAAGGAACGATGCGTCGGCATCTCCTTCATCGGACGCTTGGGAATAGAGCTCGTAAGCCTTCTCCAGATTCCTCTGGGTGCCTCTGCCCTCGTAGTGCAGGGTCCCCAAACTTACTTTCGCAGTGGTAATACCGGCATCGGCTGCCTTGGAATACCATCTGAAAGCCTCATCTTCACCTCCCGGGATCCTGCCTGAAAACGAGAGTTCCGCCATCTTCATCTGCGCCTCGGGAAGGCCCTCTTCCGCTGAACGTCTGAAAAGCTCGGACGCCTTATCCTGGTCCTTTTCCGTACCGACCCCTTCCTCATACATGTAGCCGGCCTTGAACATCGACACCACGTCATTGGCCTCTGCCGACCTTAGGAACCATCTGAAGGCTGCGCGCATGTCCCTCTCTGTCCCGTAGCCGTTGAACAGATACTCGGCTACATAAGCAAAGGCCTCGAGCATCCCTGCCTCGGCGGCCACCAAAAAATGCTTGTAGGACGCCTCGGGGTCCGCTGGAAGCCCGTAATCGCCCGTGTAGATCATACCCAATCTGAAGCTGGATTCTACGTGCCCCGTTGAAGCCGCCTTTTCATACAGCCCCTTGGCGCGCTCTTGGTCTTGGGTGGCTCCGTAACCTACCATGAGTATCTCGGCTAGACCGAAGATCCCCTGGGAAAATCCCTCATCGGCGACCGCTGAGAAGATACGGGCCGCCTCGTCCGGACGTCTCTCGTATCCTCCTGTTCCCGTCATATACATTACAGCTTCGCGGCAAAGCTCCGCTGCTTCTTCGGAATTCATATCCGCATAATACGTTTTATATTCATCATACTTCGCATGTCGATTTTAAAAATACAGTATTTAAATGTTCTCATTAGTATAATTACTAAAAAATAGAATTATTTGATTTATTATCGAATCAATTATAAAGTTAATCGATATCTTAATAAGGCATGGATGTTGCATGGATATATCTTATCGCAGCCAGTCTGCTTGAGCCCGTTTGGGTGATATGTTTAGAAAAATCTGATAATTTCAAAAACCTTAAGTGGAGCTTTTGGTTCATTGTTTCAATATTCCTCTGTCTTTGGCTACTCGCACTCGCCGTCGAAGATATTGGTCCCGGAATATCTTACACGGTCCTTGCCGGAATCGGTTCCGTTCTTACGGTCGCTGCCGGAATAACGCTCTATAAAGAGACCGCCAGTTTCAAAAGAATAATATTCATCGTCATGATAATAATCGGTATAATTGTCGTCCGCCTCTCCACGGGAGGAGTATTATGAAATTCTCCAACGAGAAGAACAAGGGCTGGACGCTCATCCTGATCTCGGCAGTGTGCGAGATAATCTGGGCAATATGCATCGATTTTACGCAAGGCCTCAGAGTAATGACATGGAACGCGGTCGTTGTGCTGTTCCTGGCGATCAGCGTGGTCCTTCTTTCGATGAGCATAAAGACCGGTATCCATCTTAGCACTGCCTACGCAGTCTGGACGGGCATCGGAATCGTAGGCACGGTCGTAATATCGGCGATCATGGGGCTGGACGTTATCACCGCCATGACGATGGTAGGACTTGTGCTGATAATAGCAGGCTCCGTGGGACTGAAAACTGTGGACTGACGTCTTCGGCAAACCTCTTATCTTTATCTTTTTATAATTGAACATTCATTCAATTGAGCATATATTCAATTGGGTGACCATATGGAAAATTACGATCGAGATATCTGCGATGTGCACGTGACACATCAGGACGTTGTAGAACTTGTAAGAAAAAGCATACCCAAAGAGGAGGATGTTTTCAGGCTTTCCGAGTTCTTCAGCCTGTTCGGCGACAGCACCAGGGTCAAGATATTGATGGCGCTGGAAGTGAGCGAGATGTGTGTTTGCGACATCGGCGCATCTCTGATGATGTCGGATTCTGCAGTCTCCCACCAACTTAAGGCGCTTAAAAGGTCCAGGCTCATCAAATCCCGCAGGGACGGAAAATTCGTATACTACTCGCTTTGCGACGACCACGTCAAATCGATAATCGACTTCGCGTCCGAGCATCTGGGGGAGGAGAAATGAGAGCCGCTTTCGTCATCGAGAACCTTGGGTGCGCGAACTGCGCAGCCAAGATGGAAAGGAAGATCTCCAAAATACAAGGCGTTAGATCCGCGTCCGTAATATTCATGTCCAAAAAGCTGATCATCGATGCCGACGAAACAGATATCAGCCGAATAGAGATGGAGGCCGGAATCATAGTCAAAAGTATAGAGCCGGACTCCAGATTGATAAGGGGTTGAACCCACTTGCGTCGAAGAACAGCAGAAGTTCTGATCTCGGGCTTGCTCTTTGCAATCGGTGCCTTGTTGCATTACACCGGTCAGGAGACGGCCTCGATGGCCGTTCTCATAACAGCTTATGCGATTGCAGGCTATGTTGTGGCCATCTCCGCGGCAAAGAGCCTCCGTTACGGCATGATACTCGACGAGAACTTCCTGACCATCATCGCTTCCGCCGGCGCTTTCATCATCGGTGCAAGCGTCGAAGGTGCGGCGGTAATACTATTCTTCTGCGTCGGGGAGCTGTTCGAAGAGGCCGCTGTACAAAAAACAAGAAAGTCCATCTCCGAACTGGTAGAGATGCAGCCTGTTTCAGTAAGAGTGGTCAGGAACGGTTATGAGCTCGCCGTCAAACCGGAGGACGTCGCTATAGGCGAACATTTCGTAGTGCTTCCCGGGGAACGTATCCCGATAGACGGAACCATACTGTCCGGCTCTTCGTCTCTGGATACTAAAGCGCTCACCGGCGAGTCGATGCCGAGGGACGTCGCTCCCGGGGAATCCGCCCTAAGCGGATGCATAAATATGACTGGCACCCTTGTGATAAGGGCGGACAGAGAATACTCTGATTCAGCGGTCGCACGCGTCCTTGCAATGGTCGAGGAGTCGGGGTCGAGAAAAGCAAAGACAGAGAAGTTCATAACCACTTTTGCAAAGTACTACACGCCCGCTGTCGTCGCTGCCGCAATTATAGTTGCGACCGTTCCGACGCTTTTGTTTGGACTACCTTCCGACATATGGGTCTATCGCGCGCTGGTGTTCCTTGTGGTTTCCTGCCCATGCGCCCTTGTCATATCTGTGCCGCTGACGTTTTTCTGCGGGGTAGGACGTGCCTCAAAATCCGGCATCCTGATCAACGGAGGGGATGTAATGGATAGGCTGGCACTAGTAGATACAGTCGTGGTGGACAAAACCGGCACCGTTACCAAAGGATCGTTCGACTTCAGCGGCATCCATGCTTACGGAGTCACAGAGGACGACCTGCTGGAGTATGCCGCGAAATCGGAGTATCACTCGGACCATCCGATATCCGCGGCGATAATAGGCCGCTACGGACGCGTTATCGACCCTGAGGATATCGGAGAATCGGTGAACATAGCAGGAAAGGGCATAAGGACCGAGGTCAACGGACACACTGTTCACACGGGGAATGCCAGGCTCATGCGGGAAATAGGCATAGAACCGTGCGGCACACACGATGGCGTTACCAATATACACGTCGCGATCGACAGCACGTACGGCGGCCATATTTCCATATCGGACGAGCCGAAGGACGATTCCGCCGAAGCCATCCGCGAGATGAGGGAGCTGGGCGTGAAGGACGTGATAATGCTGACCGGCGACAACAGAACATCGGCCAGCCGGGTGGCGGAAATCGTCGGAATAACGAACGTCCACAGCGAACTGCTTCCGGAGGACAAACTGGACAGGCTTGAAGATTATCTCGGACTCGAAAACAGATCGGGTTCCCTGGCATATGTCGGAGACGGCATCAACGACGCGCCTTCGATAGCAAGGGCCGATGTCGGAGTGGCAATGGGGGGCATAGGTTCCGACAGCGCAGTAGAGGCAGCGGACGTGGTCATAATGAACGATTCCCTCAGGAAGCTGCCGGAGGCCATCAGAATATCAAGGAGGACACGAAAAATCGCATACCAGAACATTGTTTTCTCACTGGGGTTCAAATTTGCCGCACTGGGACTTGCCACTTTCGGCCTGGCCGGGATGTGGTTTGCAATATTCGCCGACGTTGGGGTTGCAGCGATAGCCATCGTAAACGGTACCAGAGCTTACGGGAGATTCCTATGATACTGTCCCCTGCGGAATTCGTAATTTGATTTTTCCGGAAATAAAGTGGGGGCCGGCAATAGCCAGTTTACGGATTTCGTATTGATTTGCCAAGTATTAAATCGGTCGAGCACATACGCGTGACTGGGATGCATGGATGAAGGTAGGTATTGACCTCGGGACAACCTACTCAACGATAGCTTATTACGATAAGGACAGCTGCGAGGCTGTCATAATCCCCGACGCACACGGTAACTTACTTACTCCTTCCGTAATCTGTTTCTGCCCTGATGGAACGATTCACGTCGGTGAGACTGCAAAAAGCTTGCAGTCTCGGGGGGAGGGCATTATTGCAGCCTCGTTCAAACGCGCAATGGGCGACACCCAATATTCTATGACTGCATACGGCGCAAGGTACTCGGCAGAAGACCTTTCCGCCATGTTGCTGAGATATCTTATTGCCGGCGCCGAGGCGAGGACCGGACATAAAATTGATTCTGCAGTTATAACGGTACCCGCATACTTCAATGATTTTCAGAGAACCGCCACCATCAGGGCCGGCGAGAAATGCGGGATTGATGTTCTTAAGATCGTCAACGAGCCTACTGCCGCGGCCGTTTCGTACGGATACAACAACGCAGGCAACAAAACAGTAATGGTATACGACCTCGGAGGAGGCACTTTCGACATAACCGTCGTCCGCATCGAAAACAGGAACATAAACGTACTTGGCACGGAAGGAAACCACATTCTCGGCGGAAAAGACTGGGACCAGGCGATAATGTCGTATTTCTGCGGAAAGTTCAATGACGAGTTTAACATCGATCTCAGGGACTGTGAATCTGCAAAGAACAAACTGATAGTGGTCGCCGAGGACCTTAAGAAGGAACTGTCTGAAGCCGATTGCGTCATAACCCACCTTGAATATGAGGGCGATGCCGCCGATTATACGCTCACCAGGGACCAGTTCAACGATATGACCGAGCCTCTTTTCGATTCGACCCTGGAAGTCTGCGAAAGGGTGCTGGCAGATATTAGGTTAGAATGGAAGGATATTGACGAGATCCTCCTCGTCGGGGGTTCTACAAGACTCCCCGGCATTCCGGGCCGCCTGGCCAGAATATCCGGGAGGAAGGTGATCAAGCACGCTGACACCGACTTGGCGGTTGCCAAGGGCGCCGCGCTGACCGCATATCTTTTCGGAATCGAAGGCAGGAAGCCCATGGGCGTGACCGATGTCACTTCCCACAGCCTCGGGGCCCTTTCTGTAAGGGAAGACGGCAAGAAATTCATCAACGAAATAATGATAAAACGCAACTCCAGCGTCCCATCGTCGGTTAGGAAGCCCTTCAGGATCGAACCGGGGAACCTGACCGACAGCATCGAGCTCTTCACGCTACAGGGCGAATCGCGCAATCCGCTGGACTGTGTGATCCTTGCAAGGATGAAGATATCCGGGATAATGAACAACGGAGAGGGCGTTGTCGTCGAGATAGGGTACAATTACGACGAGAACGGAGTTGTATGCATATCAGCTTTCCAAAACGGGAGCGAGCTGGCAGTGGAATCCGAAACGCTGCCCGGAGATATATCATGGATGGGGGGACGTCCTGAAAACAGACCTTCCAACGCCCCGGTCCAGAAGAACATTGTCATTGCGATGGACATTTCACGCAGTATGAAGGACGAGCCGCTGGGAAAGGCTAAGAAGGCAATGTCCAGATTCATCAGGGAGGTCGCCGATGTAAACACCAAATTCGGATTGATTGTTTTCGGCGACAAGACGATAGTCGTCAGGGATCTCACTCTGGACCGCTACGCTATAGCCCGCTCGATAGAGGGCCTGCAATTAAAAATGGCCGGGAGGGGTACCGATGCCTCTCCGTTCAAAGAAGCGCGGAGGATGCTGATGGGCAAGGCGGGCAACAATATCATAGTGGTCCTTACCGACGGGAAGTGGGGGAACAGAGACATGGCCGTAATTCAGGCCATGGAATGCCGTATGGACGGGATCACGACCGTGGCTGTCGGTTACGGGGAAGCCGACAGGTCGTTCCTCAGGCAGATCGCAACGGCCGACGAGGATGTGCTATTTACAACGATCGATCAGTTGGGAGATACTTTCGGAACTATAGCCACTGCGGTGAGCTCCGGCGGAATAGGGCTGTGCGACATTGAAAAGGGATGACCATGGCTAAGATAGAGAACTACTGCATGCTGCTGGGACTCAACCCTCTGAAAGAATATTCCTATTCGCCCGAGTCTATTTCAGTGGCAATAGACGAAAAAGAGAGGAAATGGACTGAGGAGAGCAGGGACCGTCAGAACGATGTGAGCCGCAGGTTCAGGTCCCAGAGCTACCTAGACATCGTACCTGAGATCCGTCGCGTGATGGATGACCCGAAACTTAGGGAAAACGAGTTCGAAGAGGCCCTCAAACTACTGACCTCGAAGGCATCGAGACTCAGAAGGGAGTCCGTGACGCTTCATGACGGGACCCCTGTGCGTGTTTCCGGTGCTGCTGAATCAATTGTCAAAAAACTTAGATGGGACGGCATAGGTACGGAAGACCTGGTCAAACTGTCCGGAGTTAAGGAGTACGATCCATCTTATGTCGCGTCGGATACCGTCCTGACAGCTTACCAGGCGCTAAAGGTCGTGGATGCGTTCACTCCGTCGGAGATGCTGAACGACCTTATCTCCAACGAAGAGCTCGAGATTGAAACAGATGAGCTGAATGACGGCAGTTCTCCGGAAGATGTCCGGAAAACGTTCGAGCAATGTGAAAAAAGGGTCAACAACGTGCGCCCCGAGACCCTTCCCAAGCAGGACTCGTATATACAGGCCATGAGGGCTGTGAAGCTGGCCCTGAAATCTGACGGGCTGCTGTGCGAACTTACTGAATTCGGCAGGTGCCAAAGGGCCTTGGCCCCTATATTCGAAATTATCGAAGATGAATACACGCATCCGCAGAACCGGGCATATGTCGACGAGCTGATGTCGATCTATCTCTCCGATCCCGGCCTCGATGTCGACCTGGCTGTCCGCGTCATGGAGGATTACTGCATCAAGAAGAAGTTCATCATCAATTTCTCGGAAACGGACAGTCGCATGATCAGATGTCCGGATTGCAAGGCGTTCGTCGAAACAGGGAGCGATGTCATGTGCTGTTCGATCTGCGGCCATGCAATAAAGGCAGTATGTCCCAAATGCAACACTAAACAGTCATCTTCCAACCGCGCATGCGTGAAATGCGGGTTCGACATGAAGGCTAGCTGGGAAAAAGCCATTGAGATGGAGAATGCAGTCTCCGAACTCGCTTCTGCCGGGCTGATTTCCGCCGCGGAGAAGATATTGGACGGGCTCAGAGAGGAATATTCCACATACCCACCGATAGACAGCCTTGAAAAGAAGATCGATATCGCAAGGGGCCATTTACTTTCTGGAAGAAAAAAGATAGAACAATCCTATAAACTAAAAAGATACAGCAAAGCTGTGGACCTCACGCGAGAAATGCTTGTCCATTACAAGCGTTTCATCGAAGAGGACACATCGACAGAAATTCTCTACAAAGAATCGGAAAAACGCCTTTACGAGGCGGACAGGCTGTTGGAGAAAGCAGGAAGGGCCAGCGATGCCAGGGCGCGTATGGACCTTTATATTATGGCAGCCGAAAGGTGTCCGGACCATGAGATGATCAGGTCCGTGCTGGGAAATAATGCCCCGGACCCTCCGGCGGACGCCACGGCAAAGGTCAGCGACGGCAAGGTCCTGATAAGATATGCCATACCGGAAGAAAGAAGCGGCATTACTTTCTGCATCTACAGGGAGGAATTTTCCGTACCGGAGGTCGATGAGGGAATAATACCGCTGGCGGAAGTCAACAACGGTTATTATATGGACGAGGCCGCCGAGCCGGGAGTGGATTATTATTATATCGTAATGTCAAAACGTTGGGGCGTACTCTCAGAGGAGGGTGCCTATTGCGGCCCCGTTTCAGTGTTCGCCGAGGCTCTGAACGTCGGCATCGACCCGCTAGAAGACGGACTGCGTTTATATTTCGAGAAACCGAAGAACTGCACCAGAGTAAGAATATGGAGGAAGAGCGGTTCGGACGGCGAGGAAGTGGAGATCGAAGGTGATGGCCCGGCCATAGAAGACAGAGGACTCTGCGGCGGATGTACATACTATTACCTTTTTGTCGCTGAATACGAATCACCGGACGGACGTGTGAACAGATCTTCCGGGTCCGTTTATTCAGGAACTACGGCTGTCTTCCCTGACCCGGTCAGGGATCTGAAGGTCTATTGGAACAAATCTGACGGAACGTTCACCGCCGAATGGACCGGTGACGAAAACGTTGTGCTCTATTCTTCGCCCAAGAGCATCAGGATGTACGGGCTGCTGATCAAGATAGAAGATATAGATTCCTGGATGACACCGATAGAGCCTATTGAGAAGAAGAGGGGCAAAATGCGCTTTTCGCTACCGGACGGAGCAGTACAGTACATTTACCCGATGATACCGGTCGGCAGATATGCTGTCAGGGGCCTCGAGGTGCTGGTGGCGGACCTGAAACCGTTCAGGGACATGAACAAAGATATCATGGGTGGCGACTGTATTCTCACGATGTCATGGCCGCAAGGCGCCGAATCCGCCATCCTCGTGATCACAGATTCGGGAAACCCTGCCTCCGGACCGAATGATCTGGACGGGGAGAGGATGACCGTCTCTGCCGAAGCGTATTCTAAGGACAGGATGATCAAGGTCTCTGTAGGCAACCGGCCGCGCAGGACCGTCACCATATTTGCAGTCTACGACGCAGATGGGAAGAAGATGACCTCCCGCGGGATGAGCTTCGACATAGTATCAGGAACGTACAGAGCAGTAAGGTACAGCGCAGATGCGGACCCTTCCAAGAATGGCAAAATAAGAGTGGCCATAGAGGCGGACAGCGATGTGGAGTTTCTTCCTCCGATCATCGCGGTATGCACGGGCGAGGGCATACCGCTCAGACGGAACGACGGAGAGGTCATCTGGAGATCGGAGGTGCCGATGAGGCTCAGCAAAGGCCGCAGCGTCTTTAATATCAATACGGAGCAGGGCACGGACATCAGACACATGAGGATATTCTTCGAAAAAGACGAGGACTACAGCAGCTTCAGGTTCGTTCATCCGCTTTACAGGGGGAATTGATTTGCAGAAAAAGAATGAGAACACGTACATTTGCCCTTTCTGCTTCAACACCGTAGACCTTGGAAACATCCACTACCAATGCACGAACCAATCGTGCACAAGGCTGTTCGTCAAGGCGATAGATGCAGGAAAAGTGGAGAACGGAAAAATATACAGGTCAAAATCCGAAGACGAGGAGATCGATGTCGAGAACAGCACTTTCCTGGAAAGAGATCCCGACGGAAAAGATTCTGTTCGGACAAAACAGCACATAATTCGAAACTCCACAGGGATATGCGACATATGCCGCAGGCCGGTCCATAAGAGATTGTGCCCCGTTTGCCACAGCTGCATCCCTCAGGAGGCAGAGGGCGGCAAAAATATCATATTCATTATAATCGGTGCAAGAGGCGCGGGGAAGAGCCACTATATTTCGGTGCTTATCAACCACCTAAAAAATTCGTTCGCCCCTGAATTCAATGCAATAGTGACCCCCGCATCCGACCGCACGACCTTGAAGTACCGCGAATACTATTACAGACGCCTCTACGAGGACGGGAGAAAATTGCCCCCTACCAGAACGTACGAGAACATCAAGGATTTCAAGGAGCCCATGATATATTATATAAGGTTCCCAGACAAAGAGGGATCCAACAGTGCCACGCTTGCATTTTTTGACACTGCGGGAGAGGGACCGGACGATAAGTTGCCGAGCATCGGTTTCAATTCATTTCTCTCCAGCGCCTCCGGGATCGTCTATCTGGTCGACCCTTTGCAGATACCTTACGTAAACGAAAGGATAAGAGCGGAAAACATACCTAAGCCGTCCCATGATGTGAGCAAAGCCATATCGGCCGTGAGTGAAATGATACGGTCCAGCATGGGGATTCCATCCAACAAGAAAATACCCATTCCTTTGGCTGTTGTCTTGACCAAGTGCGATATTCTGCTCAAGGCCCCCGAAAATGAGGAAGAAGAGAAAGTACTGCTTGACATCAGTTCCTCGGTCCGCATGCCAAGGGAGCGCGGAAAGATAGACTACGATAATTTCATGCAGATAGACGCAGAGCTGAACGAGTATCTGCGTCGCGCCATATCAGGCGATTTCATAGACACGGTGGATGGTTTCGAAAAGCATTGCTTCTTCGCGGTGTCGGCATTGGGCTGCAACCCCGAAGGCAGCATCCTGAACAGAGGAATATCGCCTTTGAGGGTCGAAGACCCGCTGATATGGATGCTGGGGTGCTACGAATCCGAAGCCCCGTACTAAAAAAATTCACATACTCAGCAAAGAAAAATTAATACCAATGGACATACAGATATCAACGGAAAGGAAGGGATGAAAAATGAAAGAAGACTATTGCATAGGTATCGACCTAGGTACCACTTACTCATGCCTCGCATACATAGACGGAGAAGGAAACCCGGTCGTTGAAAAGAACTTCGAGCAGGAAGATACTACACCCTCCGTCGTACTTTTCAACGAGAACGGCGAGATAATCGTCGGCTCTCCCGCAAAGGACATGGCCGTCATGTATCCGGCCAACAGGACGATCGCATCTGTGAAAAGACAGATGGGCACAGACTATAAAGTGAACATCGACGGCGACGTGTACACTCCGGTAACTCTTTCGGCGGCCATCCTAAAAAAGATGATCAACGACTTCAACGAAGCTCATGGATGCGATGTGAAGAAGGCCGTCATAACCTGCCCCGCATATTTCGGTCAGAATGAAAGGGACTCCACCAAGTACGCAGGGAAGATCGCAGGGCTTGAGGACGTTACAATAATCAACGAGCCTACCGCCGCCGCCATATCCTTCGGCTACGGAGGGGACGGAAGCAAGAAAAGGGTCATCGTATACGACCTGGGAGGGGGGACGTTCGACGTTACCATACTCGAAATCGAGGGCAACTCCTTCACTGCCGTCGCAACGGACGGAGAGCGCCTGCTGGGAGGCAAGGACTGGGACAAGGCGCTGGCCTCATTGATAAAAAACAAAGTGTCACAGTCTTCCGGAATTTCCATAGAGGAAATCGAAGAGGACAAAGATGCGGCAGTGATGCTGGACCTCGACGCCGAATCCATCAAGAAGAGATTGACCACCGCCGAGTCGACAAGGGGAACACTTATAATAGGGGGCATAAAGACAGTATATTCCGTCACAAGAGGGGAATTCGAAAGCATCACCGCCCCGCTCCTGAACAGGACGCTTGAAATTATTGACAGTGTGCTCGCATCCAAAGCGTTCACGTTGGACGATATAGATGACATAATCCTTGTAGGCGGTTCTTCCAGGATGCCCCAGATAAAGAACGGCATCTCGGCGAAATATCCGAGTGCCAAGGTCAGGCTGTTCGACCCCGACAGGTCCATAGCCAAGGGCGCGGCTATTTTCGCAAGGTCCAAGGAGCTTAACTACTCGGACAAGGTCGATGCTCAGAAACTCACGGTGAAGAATGTTTTGAGCAAAACGTTCGGCATCAGAGTCGACTTCAACGGCAAAGAAATGATTTCGAACATCATCTACAGGAACGAGACCCTGCCGATAGAGAGTATAAAACTTTACTATCCGATCGAAGACGGGCAACCTTCCGTGCTGGTAGAGATATTCGAAAATTCCACGCTGCGCTCTGACAATGTTCTCAGGACCGAGCTTATCGACGGCAATTCCGTCGGAGAGTTCGAAATGGCTCTGCCTGATGGCATAACTATCAACACGCCTATCAAGGTCACCTTCAGGGCTGCCGACGATGGTACGATAACAGCTGAGGTAGAATGCATGAGCCAGGTCAAAAAATATAACTTGAAGAGCGACCTGAGCATCACCGAAAGCGAAGTGGAAACGTCACAGGGGCTAATTGAAAGGGTCACAAAGGTATGATCACACGCACCTGGAGATGAAACCGGAGGCCCAGTCTCCGGTGGACAGTGCATGCTGATGCATGTAGGTTCCCAATGTGCTTTTGCGGACGAGCCCGTCCATTCCATCCGCTATGCCTGCTCCGCGTGATAGGCTGTAACCGAGCTTCGCCTCATGCTCCAAGAAAACGTCAGAATAATGATACTCGTGGGCCCGCACTTCTGATGTGAAGAGAGGATTCGCCGGCGTCGCCTTGGCCATTACGTACGTAGGGCCGTGCCTGATTCCGGTCATTTCTGCCCTGGCATCGAATATGCCTGCCATCTTGTGCAGGCGACCATTGGAATCCTTGAGGGTCCGGCACATCGAGAGCAATCCTCCGCATTCCCCCAAGATGGGCTTCCCTTCTTCGGAAGCGTTCCTGATCCCTTCCAAGAAATCGGTGTTGGAGGAGATGTCTTCGGCATGAAGCTCGGGATATCCCCCTCCCATATAGTAGATATCCGCATCCGGAAGGGATTCCCCCTCGGTGGGCGCGAACTCCTTTATCCTGACGCCGGAGGCCTCAAGGCATTCTATGTTCTCCCTATAATAAAAACAGAACGAATCATCAATAGGAATTGCTGCGCTCAGCCCTGTCTCCCTGCGGACATAGGGGCATTCCTGCGGAAGCTCTGTATCGGAAGATTCGGCGATTTCCATCAATCTGTCCAGGTCCACGCCCTCGGCCATCTCATAAAAGGGGGCGATATCGGGCCTCTCCTTCGAATTCGGAGTTACAAGGCCCAAATATCTTTCTTTCGTGGGCCTCTCGGACATTTTGCGCACCTTTCCAATGACCTCTTGTTCGCAATATCTGCCCATGACCTCGTCGAGCTTCGTCTCGTGCTGCGAACCGGAAATGTTGTTGAGTATCAGGCCCTTGATATTAACTTCCGGGTCGAAGGCCGCAAAACCATTTACAATTGCGGCAACGCTCCTGTTCAGAGATCTGACATCGATAGTCAAGACCACGGGAAACCCCAGGGCCTTGGCCAGCCTGGCCGTGGAGCCTACGTCCGATTCTGCCGAAAAACCCTCGTACAATCCCCTGACCCCTTCGACGATGCAGATATCCGCATCCTTGGAAGCATATCCGACTATGTTCCGGATCGTGTCATCGTCCATCATAAAAGAGTCGAGATTTCTGGATCTTCTGCCGGAAGCCAATGTGTGGTACATCGGATCGATAAAGTCCGGACCGGCCTTGAAGGCCTGAACTCTATAGTCCTTCGAAAGCCTGGATAAAATACCAGTGGTTATCGAAGTCTTTCCGACACCACTTCCTGTACCGGCTATCACCACGCCTTTCATTTACTCCCCCCTTATGAGCTCCCTCAATGTCTCGGCGGTCTCCATCGTTATTATCCTGTCGACCCCCATCACCATGGAATGCGATGATATCTCTCCGACAGAATTGTGAAATCCGGCATTTATGTAATTGGAGAGTTGCCTGGGCTGATCTGTGATCAGTATATCGTCCTCTCCGATACCAGGATATGCATGGCATATTCCTACGATGACCGTAAGGTCGGGGCCGAACCCGTTCACTTCCTCTTTCATAAGTCCGCCGATGACCGCATATTCATCGAGCCCGCCCACCACAGAATCTATAGAAACATTATTTTCTTTAAGCTGGGACATTATATCCTCAGAGTATTTGCGAACCCTCGGCAGACCTTTTTCGACATCTGTGTTGGACACAAAGAATGTACTGCCCCCCAGCGTCCTGCGTGCTTCATCCATGGCAAGAAAAATGTCTGAAAAACGGTATGCCAGCTCCTTCTTGGCATTCATTACGACCGCTACCTTTCCCCCGGAAGAAAGAACCTCACATATCTTCCTGCATACGCTGAGCTTGGTGGCACCGGAGGAGGGCTTCAGATAGACCTTACTGGCGAGACCTCTGTTCCTCTCCATCTCGGTCGCCGCTTTCATAAGTCCTATCTGACGCTGGGTTTCCTCAGCAGATATTATTCCGGCATCGTGACCGGCCTCCAATGCCTTGATCGCTCCTGCGGTATTGTCCATCATGCATCCGTGTGATTCCACCGGAAAAACAATACTTTCGATCCCGGCCCTTTTAATCGAAGATGCCATATCTTCTCCGATTATCATACTGGCACATGTGCCAACGACTGCGATGTAATGTGGATGGAACATCTCATACGCGGCCCTCAGCGTATCTACCAGCTGCTCCGAACCTCCAAAAATAAGGTCTGTTTCCGATAATGCGGAGGTAATCACTCTGACGCCGGCCTGCTCCAGTGACCCTGAAGCCATAAATCCACAACCTGACGGCCCATGAAGCAGGATAACATCGACGTCCATGTCCCTGAGAGTGTACATTGCCGCAACTATCGGATTGGGACGCGGGTGTATTATCTTCAAGTGTAACCTTCCTTTACAAAAATAATCACAGGTCCGGTTGATTCGGGAATTGCCGGCATTGTTCCAGATCCGTCGGTTATGAACATAATGACGTTGTACTCAGCAGCTACTTTTTTTATTGCGTCTACGTCTATCTTGCAACATACTTTTTTGTTTACCGGATTTAAAACGGCAACGGCACAATTCAGCGAATTCATCTCTTTCAACGTTGAAAAAGTACGTTCCACGGAATCTGCGGATATACCGGGATTACGTTCAGTTACGGTCCACCTTCCATCAGACAAGGATATTTCTCCTCTACCCGGCACGCCGATAAAGGATGACAGCCCGTCTTTTACATATGATTCTGGAATTCCCATCCTCTCACATACCTCAAGCGCCATTTCCATGGCATCGATGTATTCGAGTGCCAGATAACTTTTTTTTAAATGAACTTCAAATCCTTTACCGTAATCGACCTGTACCTTGACGATCTCTCCGAGCTTCGGTTTCCCAAGGACCTTGACTCTTCCGCCGTATCCGATAACTCTCCCGATCCCATAACCTCTCCAGAATTCGATCTCATCTTTCGGAACGATATTTGTTTCCTTGTTCAATATCGACATCTTGCCTTCGGACGCATTCCTCGTTCCGGCCGCTATCGGATAATCTTCTATCAGGTTTGTGATACAGGATATGTCGGCCTTCCCGGACCCGCCTAAAGAAACTTCGCATATTACGATATCATAATCGCCGTCCGGCAAAGTTAGCATCGACGGCGGAGCTATACTGATCTTTTCTTCTACCTCGAGTATGCCATCGGCCCATCTGCCTCTGCCCCTCGATGTCTGAACAAGAACCTTTCTTCCGGCCGCCGTGAGGACGTGAGCCAGAAGACAACAGGAGCTTGTCTTTCCTTTAACACCTGTGACCTCTATCCTAAACCTATGGTCATCGATCAGTTCGCCGACAGACTGACTGAAAAATATTCTTTTCCTGAATGTCACTCCTTTGAGGAAACTGTCGGAACAGTGTATCGGCATCAGTACCGTATCATACTCTCCCTCGGGGACTTCCGTGGATACGATATAGCCTTTCCTCATCAGGCGGTTTATCTCGTCTGTCGTAGTAACCCTATAGACATCGACGCATGTCACGTCGTCTCCCTTTTTTGGGTATTTATCGGCGATGATGCCACCGCCGTGAACCGTATCCAATATCAATATCTTCATATTCCGTATTTTTCCAGTTTCTTTACGAGCACTTCTACAAGGCGGGGGTCATCCCCAACAGGCATGGCATAATAGATGTTGACCTCTCGGCCGTACAGGTCGCTGACGCCGCCGTAGCTGTTCATCGGGATTCCCAATTTTTCAGGTATTTCCTCGGCAAGATGCGCCCCCGAGGCTATAAAAAGCGGAAGTACCGCAATATCCTGTGCTCCAGACCCTACTGCGACGGACATCGCTGCTTCGATAGACGGGTCGTTGAATTCGTTGAATCCATAATATACATTTTCGTAGCCTCTTTCGGTCAGTCTCTCGGCATTGGCTTTAACCACCTCCCTGTTGTACTGAAGCCTGGAGCCGTGACCGATCACGACGATGGAACATTCTTTTTCCCGGCAAAGGTCACTGATTCTCTCTTCTAAAATATCTGTCAGATTAGGGTCGTCGCCGAACGGCTGTTCTAAGTGAACTGTCACTTTCTTGCCTGCGATAATCGTTTTTCCGCCGGACGAACCCTCCGGTATATTCAGCTTCCTGGGTATGTCCCTTGTTATGTGTAGTCCGGAGGCTATGAAAAAAGGGATCGCGATGATCTCCTCTATCCCGGAGCCTACCATTTCTTCGGCTACCGCATCTACCAATGGTGCAGTGGTTTCGTTATAAGCGGTCCATACAGGTATGCCTGTTCGTTCCTTCAGCGCGTTGGCCTGGGCTTCGATCGCCTCCCTGTTGTGGTTCAGCCTCGATCCGTGACCTATGAACAATATCCCTTTTTTCATCAATACCCCTCATTTCTTTTTTTCTAATTTCAATCCGCCCTCAGAATCGTCCGAACGGCGAAATATCTCATTTGCAAGTCTTCTGTAATTTTCAGCCATATCGGAGTCCGGGGCATTCCTTATGACCGTGCGTCCGACGGCCTCGCCTTTCTGTACTTCCCGGTCCCTCGGCAGACGGTATATGACATCTGTACCCATCTCATGGGCGGCCTTGTCGATTATTTCGTTTTCACGCTCGATTCCGCGCGAATTTTGTATGAGACCAGAGAATTCGGCATACCCGTCATCGGCAAATCCGTTCACCGCCTGACGTATATTGTCTGCCGCGTAGAGCGACATCATCTCTCCCGAGGTCACTACGAATACGTTTCTTGAGTATCCATTGCGGATGGGCATTGCGAATCCCCCGCAAACAACATCCCCCAAAACATCATAGACTACTATGTCAGGCCTGTAATTCCCAATCATATCCAGAAGTTCCAGCTGGTTGAACGCTGCAATGATCCCTCGTCCGGCGCACCCCATTCCTGGCCTGGGACCTCCGCATTCAACGCAGAATACACCGCGCCCGGTGTCATGTACCGAGTCGGAAAGTTTCATGTTCCCGTCCCTTATCTGATCCAATACTGTTGCGGGCGAATGTCCGCCCATCAGTAATTTGGTGGAATCCGCCTTCGGATCGCAACCGATCTGAATGACCCTATGCCCCATCTCGGCAAAGGCCTCGCTGACGTTGGAAGACACGGTAGACTTGCCTATTCCGCCCTTTCCGTATATAGCAATTCTGCGCAATAAAACACAGATAGTGTTGACGTTAATAATACTTTCAATTAGATTCGTGCTAAATGGATGTATAATCCATCATATAGATATCAAAGACCCAGCCGCCTGTAGAGCTCGGCACGCTCGGCTTTTGTCAGGTCCCTGTAACGGCCGACCTTCATATTCCCGATCTCTATATTCATTATCCTGATGCGTCTTACGCCTGTCGCAGTATAATCCAGCTGTTCACACATCCTACGTATCTGACGGTTGAGCCCCTGTTTCAGTATTATGCGGAACTCCCTCTTGCCGGTGAGTTCCACGAAGCATTTCCTGGTTACGTGGCTACCTCCCATGATGGGTACTCCCGATGCCATGTTCCTGAGGAATTTATCTGTGATATCCTTGTCTACGGTAACAATATATTCTTTCTCATGACCGCTGCTGGAATGCATTATACTGTCTGCCAGTTCGCCGTTGTTGGTCATAAGGATCAAACCCTCTGAATCCTTATCGAGACGTCCGACCGAATATATGCGCTTTGGATATCCGATAAAATCGATTACATTGTCTGGATCTTCCGGATTTGATGTGCAGGTTATACCGACAGGCTTGTTGAAGGCAAGAATGATATCATCTGTTTCGGGCGATATCTTCTCGCCGTCCACTCTTACATCTGCCCCGGAGGGAACACGGTCTCCGAGCACGGCCATCCGACCATCGATGGTAACGCGTCCTTCTTCGATCATGCGGTCTGCAGCACGTCTCGAAGCAACTCCCGAGTCGCTGATATATTTGTTCAGGCGCGCGCCCCTGTCTTCGTCTTCGGGAGAAACCATGGGAATTGCATAGCCGGGCATCGTTTAAGATTATTTCTGAACGAAGTAAGGTCTTTTTAACCGGCCCGCATATCAACCAACATGGGCCTGTTCAGAAAAAAGGCATCCGGGGCCGTTCTCAGGTACGTAGACTTCGACTCGCACTGGGACACAGAAGATCCGTTCATATTCGCTTCCCATCACCGGGACAGCTATCCTAAGGGCAACTTGCAACAAGCCCCGCCGTTAGATATGATCGGCTGGAGAGATCTGGGCCACGATTACAAAAAACATGGCGGATTCCGCATGTACCACGGCAAAGTGGTTCCCGGGTTTCCCATGCATGCACACTGGGGGTTTGAAACGTTCACTGTCGCCGAAATCGGTTACATCGATACTTTCGATACCGAAGGCAACCAATCAAGGTTCGGTTTCGGAGATGCGCAATGGGTTACTGCCTCGAGCAAATATCAACACTGTGAAATGTATCCCTTGGCTTTCCAAGACCGCCCCAACCCAAATGACATTACCCAGATTATGATAAACCTTCCACTGGAAATGAAGGGGTCTATAAATAGGGTCGATATGATTTGGTCCAATAGTATTAATACCCTGGATCATGAGGACGATCAAGGTAGGAAAACAAAGACAATTGTATATGCTGGCACATATGGGGGAGCCACCACTCCGGTGCCTAACCCCGACTCATGGGCTGCAGACCCGGAGCACGGAGTTAAAATCATACAGTTCTATATGAGCCCGGGGGCGGAAATCATCATTCCTCCATCCTCCGATAGGGTCTCCCGCAACTTGTACTTTATCTCGGGCAGCAACGCAGACGTCGGCGGATTTACAGCGGATGCCGGTTACCGCATTAAATTGCGGCCCGATATCGAAATTCCGGTTAAAAACGGTGAAGTTGAATCACGCATGTGGCTTCTCGAGGGAGTCCCGATCAAACAAAAAATGTCTTCCTATGGACCGGCCGTTCTCAAGAACGACAAGGCTGTACGCGAGGCTTTGAAAGACATCCGGAAGGATGAGTATGAGACTTGGCCTTGGAACATTATCGATAAAACCCAGCCGCTGGGCGCCCCAAGATTCATCATGTATGCGGACGGTCGCGGAGAGTACCCCGATGGGAAGCCTGAAGGATTCGAGCCTTCGGAAAAAAGATCGGTTCATAGCAAAGAATAAGGTATATCTGTCCCAAATTTGGATATGCGACTTATCTTTGATATTAGAAGATCGGTCAGCACCTTGTCGCAGCATATCAGCGTATCGTTGCCATGCATTGACTCCAGTATACATCCCTCATCGGCCCCGAAAAAATAATCTATCGGTAATTTCGACATTTGCACTGACTTTCTTGCCTTTGTACCATAAACGCCTGTTGCAGAACTGCCGGTACTGGATATCAGAGAAGAGAACCCGTCCGGGTCCACATTCCCATCCACAGGAAATATGTGCACGGTTCCCGGATTCTCGGATGGCATTGCCTTTGCAACCAGTTGCGGCAGTGTTTTGGGATAGGGTTCCGCGGGGTCTCCGATAAGTTCGGACATATTAATGTTCATATCGTACATAGCCGGCTCGACAAGCCCCGAAAGATAAACGTCCGAAGTATTATCATAGAAACCTTCCGAGTCCCCTGAATAGATGTTGCGTCCGCCTCTGAGCACATGTATCTCATCTGCCCAGGAATATGAAAGGTCGACATCGTGAGTGGAAAATATCACAGTGGTTCCGACATGATGGAGCTCGTCCGCGAGCTCGATAAGTTCTTTGGACATCTGAGGATCTAGACCTGCAGTGGGCTCGTCCATTATCAATACCTTGGGGTGCATGGCCAGCGCCCCTGCGAGGACGACCCTCTTCTTCTGGCCATAGGATAGTTGCATCACGCTACGGTTCCTAAGGGACTCGATGCCCGTCAAATAGAGGGCCTCCTTGACCCTTTCGTCCACCATCTGAGCGTCCAGGCCCAAGTTTTTCGGGCCGAACGCTATGTCGTCAGATACTTTTGGAGCGAAAAGCTGGTCGTTGGGGTCCTGCAACATAACTGCAACCTCAGAACGCAGATTCCTGAGCGCCTTTCCGCGGTGAGGCATCTTTTCGCCGCGGTAGTAAATTTTTCCCTTGGTTGGCTTAAGGACTCCGTTCAAATGATAGAAAAATGTAGATTTCCCCGCGCCGTTCGCACCCATTAAAACCGTCCTTACACCGTCTCTGATCGTGATGTTAACATCTGCCAGAGCATTTCCGTGCCCTCCCTCGTATTTGAAAAACAGCCCCTCGGTACAGAACAACGGCACGCTCAGAGTACCAGCTCCTTGATCTTTATCTCTGTTCCATACTCTCTGAGCGCATCAAAGGCCTCCAAAACAGAGCTTTTCAGGCCGCTGTCGAAGATTATCAAAGAATCGTGGTTGACCATAGCTTCCCTGATACACCCCTCTATCCCATTGAAATAGAAATCGACCCTGAGCTTCGATTCGGAAACCGATCTGCGAGCCAACGACCCATAGACCGCAGTAGGGATCCCCTCCCTGCCGATGGCTTCCTCAAGGGCGGCCTGGTCGATCCTGCCTCCTTCTGTCCGATACATATAGACCGTTCCTGTGAAAGATCCAACAGGGAACAATTTACTTACCACTTGGCTCATTGTCTTGGGATACGGCTTAGGCATCCTTCCTCTAAGCGATTCTATATTATGGTTGATACCGAAGATCGACGGTTGTTCCAGCCCAGAAAGATAGACGGACGAACGGTCGGAGAAGAACTCGTCCGGGCCTCCACAGAATACAATGCGACCGTTGCGCATTACATAAAGATCGTCCACCCACGGATATATCAGATTCACATCGTGTGTCGATACCACGACCGTTATTCCTTCCCTGTTGAGGGAAGCGGTTATCTCCATAACTTCCCTGGACATCTGAGGGTCGAGACCTGCCGTCGGCTCGTCGAGGATCAATATCTTTGGATGCAATGCCAGCGCGCCCGCCAGAGAAACTCTTTTTTTCTGACCGTAAGAAAGGCGCTGAACAGGCACTTCCGCGAACCCCAGCATCCCGACACGATCCAGGGACCACTCTATCCTTTCTCCCACTTCTTCATGCGAAAGACCTAAATTTAGAGGGCCGAAAGCCACATCCTCTTCGACGGTTGAAGAAAATATTTGATCGTCGGGATTCTGGAGAACGACTGAAACATCGGAACGGAGTTCGGAAAGGAACGCCTTGTCGTAAGATATCGGTTCATCCCCATAAAGCACTGTGCCAGATAGAGGCTTGTATACTCCGTTGAGCTGATAGATCAGCGTTGACTTCCCGCACCCGTTTTCTCCCAAAATCGCAGTTCTCCTGCCATTGGCGGTCTTGAAATCCACTGAATCTATGGCGTTGTACTTTGCATTGCTGTATCTGTAACTGACCTTTTCGGCACGCAGGTCCCTGGCCATCAAACCGCCCCCAGGACGATCGTCGCCATGTTGGGAGAGGGTGCAAAATATCCGAAAACATAGATCGTGGTACATACCATCACGGTGAGTATGACCCAGTAAAGTCCTATCTTGTTCGGCATCCTGTAAATCGGAAAACTGCCGCTGTAGTTCCTGCTCTCCAAAGCAGGCTGGGAACGTTCAGCAATCTCCAAAGATGTGATGAAGACGTTAACAAGTATTCCCGCGGTCGTGGACATAGAGCGCCTTGCCCCATTGAATCCCAGGCGGCACTTCGCCGCGTTCCACATTACTTCGGCCCTCTCCAGAAGAAGGAACGCATATCTGTAGACAAGAACGACTATCTCAATGACCTCTTTCGGGACCTTCATTTGCTTTAGTGCGTGCGCAATATGGGGGATGGGCGTAGAGGATGCGAAAGAAAGCATCAGCGTGACGCCGGCTATAGCGCGAAACATGATGAGCCAGGCATGGTTGAAACTGTTGGCGGTGATATGGATGTCGATCCACAGTAACTCCCCGGTACCATTGAGCAATACTGCCGGTTCGGAGGAATCTCCGAGTATCGAGACCATGCCGCATCCGATGACCATTATCAGAATTGCCTCGAGTATTGCAAGCCCGATGATCGGTGGCAATCTGAAGTTGGTAGAATAGGCCATAAGGCCCAGGCCTATGCAGAATGTGATGATTGGGACGAATATGTTGTCGGATACAAGTGCCAATATCAATAATGAAAAGGTAAAAAGAAGTTTACCGAGGGGTGCCCAGCGGATCATCCTCGAACCATATGCCAGGACGTCCATCTGAACTTGCTCCGACATAATAATCAAGCCTCATTGCTTTTTCAGCAGTTTTCCTTTCTTGGCCTTGTCGACGGCACGGAAATACCCTACAACATAGCCGATTATTAACGCACCTATGGCGGCCTGGAGTGCAAAAAGCATGCTTTCGGTCTCGCCCGGCAACTCATAGCTTCCCCATATGCCGTCCCACCACGGTTCGTAGCTTGGATCTATCTCGGTAATGGCATCCCCGCCCTGGTCATCGGCACCTGAGAACTCGAACCCGTTTGCTGCGCCATAAGCAAGAATTACAATGAGTATTGCAGCGATGATCGCAAAACCGAGAAGATAAAAAGCCTTGTTGGTTATCTTCATGCGGATGCGACCTCCTCATATTTGGGCTCCAGCCCGAATATCTGCGGCCTGGTGTCTGCGAGGTACTTGGCAAACATGGAGAAGATTATTCCCTCGATGAACGCCAAGGGTATCTGCGTTATAGCAAATATCGTCATAAAGTCGATAAACGCCGTTCCGTAACCTGCTGCGCTCCCGAAGGCCAATGTAAGCTGCAACGCCGTAACTATGTATGTTACAAGATCGGCCACCAAGGCCGCAAAGAACATCGAAACGGGCACGCCGACTTTCGCACGCCTGAGGGTATGCCATATAAGAAAAGCCACCGCAGGCCCTGCTATTCCCATAGAAAATATATTCGCGCCCAGCGTAGTTATTCCCCCGTGTGCCAGAAGCAATGCCTGGAACACCAAAACGATGGTCGCAAGGAAAGCAGTGCACGAAACGCCGTAGAGCACTGCGGAGAGCCCTGTTCCGGTAGGATGCGAACTTGAACCGGTCACAGACGGCAACTTAAGCGATGACAGCAGAAAGATGAATGCGCCCGAAAGAGCTATTATCATCTTCTGTTCCGGGTTCTCTCTTATGACCTGGGTTATTTTCTTTATTCCAAAAAATACGATCGGCAACGATATTATGAACCATACCAGACACCATTGCCATGGCAGGTAACCTTCCATTATATGCATTTCATCTCACCTTTTCCTAGAGCGAAAACTCTCCCGAACCCCACGGATGTACCGCTACCAAATCGTAATGGATGATATATCCAGCTACATTTATAATACGTTGGATTGGTAATCCAACCTATATCGTTCAGACCTCGCCTTTGTAGTATATCATGGCGTTGCATATCGCCGCGGCGATGTTGCTTCCGCCTTTCCTGCCCCTGGCAACGATGAATGGAATTCCCGCTTCGGTGATTAGCTCCTTAGCCTCGACGACATTGACAAACCCGACAGGTACGCCGATTATCAGCACCGGCTTCACTTTGCCTTTCTTAATCATTTCATCAAGTTGGATCAGAGCTGTGGGAGCGTTTCCCACCACGAATATGGTGTCGCCGCTCAGTGCCGCTCCGCGTTCCATGGAAACGGCCGCTCTGGTGCATCCTCTGGCCTTCGCCTCGGCTAACACCGATTCGTCGCTTATGAAGCAATATGCGTTTCCTCCATAGGATGTAAGACGGCTCTTGTTTATTCCCGAATATGCCATCTTTGTATCGGTTACGATGTTTGCTCCCGCCCTAATGGCCATAATACCAATTTTAGCCGCTTCCTCTGAGAAGGTGAGATTTTCGGCATAATCGAAATCCGCCGACGTATGGATACACCTCTTGACGATGGAAAACTCCGGCTCGGGCCATGTACGGCCACCGAGCTCAGATTCGATGATCTCCATGCTCCTCTTCTCGATATCTTCCGGTTTTACAATTTCAAATGCCGTAAGATCACCTCAGATGCTGTATCCCCTGGGTGTGATGATCCACCCATTCGAAGTATATGTCTGTGAGTTGCCGACGGTAACTATGGAGAACATATCCACCTTCTCGTACTGGATGTCTCCCAGCGTGGTGATCGTCTTCTCCTGCCCTTCGCGCCCAGCATTGCGAACGATACCTACAGGAGTCTCGGGCGACCTGTATTTCATGAGAATCCCCGCGGCCCGAGAGAGATAGTCTTTACGCGTTTTGCTGCGCGGATTGTAAAGGCACACTATCATATCTGCCTGCCCAGCACAGTCAACGCGCTTCATTATGAGGTCCAACGGAGTCATCAGGTCAGATAGGCTTATTATCGCCATATCGTGCATGAGGGGCGCTCCAAGGACCGAAGCTGCGGAGGAGGCCGCCGTAACTCCCGGGACCACTTCGATATCGATATCGGCTTTCATCTCCTCGATGAGCTGATAGACTATTCCCGCCATGCCGTATATCCCTGAATCTCCGCTACTGACCATGGTCACGTTCTTGCCGGACAAAGCATCTTCTATTGCCGATCTGCATCTGTCGACCTCCTTCATCATCCCAGTCGCTTTGAACTGTTTTTCCGGAAAATATTCTCTGAGAATATCCACATATGTCGTATATCCTGTGACTATATCGGCGGCCTCTATCGACTTCGCGGCCCTGAATGTCATGTCGTCCTTCGAACCTGGGCCGAACCCGACCACCGTGAGTTTTCCTTTCATCTCATTCCTCCGTTCCTTTGCGGTATTCTGTGGTGAAGCTCTTATCATAAAGCTTGGAAAGACTGTATTCATCACCGAGGAAGTCCCCCACTACCGTGAGGGCCGTCTTCTTTATTCCGGCATCTTTGACCTTCTTAGCTATATCTTTTAATGTGCCAGTAACTATCTTTTGCTCTGGCCAGCTTGCTTTATAGACAACGGCTACGGGAGTTTTATCGGTGTATCCGCCGGCGATAAGCTGCTGGGACATTTCCTCGAGGAAGCCCACGCTCAAGAATATCACCATGGTAGCGCGGTGTTTCGCCAGGTCCTGAAGCCTTTCTCCCGGGGGCATCGGCGTACGGCCCTCCATTCTTGTGAAAATAACCGTCTGACTGATATCGGGAAGGGTGTATTCCTTTTTCAGTGCGGCCGCAGTAGCAAAGGCCGAACTTACTCCCGGAACGACCGTGCTTTCAATGCCTAAGTGGTCCAGACGATCTATCTGCTCCCTTATAGCGCCGTATATTGCGGGGTCGCCCGTGTGGACGCGGGCGGTGCTCAGGCCTTTGGACTCTGCATCCTTCATTACCTCGATGACCTCGTCCAGATTCATCTCCGCACTGTTGTAGATCCTGGCACCATTTTTTGCCCCGTCTAGGACGGCGGGATTTACCAAGGAGCCTGCATATATTATCACGTCGGCCGAATCGATTACTTTCTTTCCTCTGATGGTCAGCAGTTCGGGGTCGCCGGGACCCGCTCCGATGAATGTTATCATTCTTCCTCACCATTCCTTTTCTTTACGATTACCGTGGTGAAGTAACCATATTTCCGCCCGAGATCGATCGGGCCGATATACTCTCCTTCCATCCCTATGTTGCTTATCACCGTGGCATTATCTTCACTTAGACCGTGTTTCTTCATGACTTCTAAAAGGATATCCATGGAATTCCAAGCCTTCATGACCACTATGTTCTCGAATCCCGAGATTGCGGACTCCAGCGAGGTGTTGTTGTTTTTTGCCAATGACACCACAGCAAGACCTTCGTTGCCGATCATGAGCGGTATCCGGGCCTTTGCCGCACCGCTGCAGAACGAAGGTATCCCCGGGACGACTTCTGTTTCGTATCCCAAATTCTTGATCTCTTCGTCGACATACATGTAAGTGCTGTATACCCCTACGTCGCCCAGCGTGACCATGGCTACGTCCGAGCCCTCTTCCAGGATTCCGGCGAGCTCCCTTACGGCATCGGACCTGCATTTCCTGCGGACACGGTCGTCAGGGTCCATATTGAACAATAACTCTATAATGCGCTTTCCCGAAACATCTACCGCGCCCCTGACTATCTCGAGCGCCGTGCTGTCCTCTCCTCTCCTGTTGACCGGATAGGCTATGGCTGCGGCTTTCTCCAGCATGCACTTCGCTTTAACCGTTAATAATTCCGGGTCGCCGGGACCGACGCCTATGCCGAATAATTTTCCTGCCATTCGAATTCTCCCGTAAATATCCTACGACACAGGCAAGAGTTGCGGATATTTAAGTTGGATGGTACACCCAACTCAAAAAAAATGTCATTGATAAAACTCGAACACTTTTATTATATCCAACATACGTTTTACCAAGGCAATCGTTATAATTTGGATATGACATCCAACCCTATCTGGTGAATTATGGCGCATAATGTGATCGATAACAGAATGTACATCGATGTCGGAGGGAAAATGCTCCGCAGGGGATATACCACCGGAACCTGTGCGACCGCCGCTTCGAAGGCCGCGGCGGAAATGCTGATCGCCGGAGGGGACGTTCTTTCTGTGACGGTCATTACACCTAAAGGGATTGTTCTGGACCTCCCTATTGAAGACATAACCCGTGGCGACGGGTGGGTGCGGTGCGCTGTCAGGAAAGACGGCGGGGACGATATCGACGTCACGGATGGTTCGCTCGTCTACTCGGAAGTACATCTGGCAAGGTCCGGAATAAACATCGACGGTGGACAGGGAGTGGGAAGGGTCACTAAGAAGGGGCTCGACCAGCCCGTCGGCGCCGCAGCAATAAACCGAGTGCCCAGAAGTATGATATCCGAGGCCTTGGAAGGCATTCGCATGACGCTCGGATATAACTATGGATTCTACGTAGTAATATCTATACCTAATGGTCAAGAACTTGCGAAAAGGACGTTTAATCCGCGTCTCGGAATCGAAGGAGGGATATCGATACTAGGTACCTCCGGAATAGTAGAGCCTATGAGCGAGAGAGCTGTGGTCGAAACTATAAAGGCTGAAATGAACGTCAGAAAAAATGAAGGATGCAGATATCTGTTGGTTGTCCCGGGGAACTACGGCGCAGGATATATCGGATCTATAGGCGGCCTTGATCCGGAATCCGCAGTGAAATGCAGTAACTTCGTCGGTGAAACATTGGATCATGCCTGTGAACTGGGTTTCGAGGGATTGCTTTTAGTGGGAAACCTAGGAAAACTGGTGAAACTGGCAGGGGGCGTAATGAACACACATTCGCGCGAGGCGGACGCCAGAATGGAGATCCTTGCCGCAAACGCGGCACTGTCCGGAGCATCCGTCGATACGGTCCGTAAAATAATGGAATGCATCTCGACCGATGATGCGCTCGACGTTTTGGACAGGGATGGGGCGATCCCATTGACGATGGACCTCATATCGAAAAAAATTGAATTTTATATGAACCACCGCACAGGCGGAAGAATAAAATGCGGAGCGTTCGTATTTTCATCGAAATATGGCCTGATAGGCGGTACCCCTGGGGCCGCCGACCTGCTGAAGGCAATGGGTGGGACGCTATGATCTATATCGTGGCTTTCTCGGCCAAAGGATGTTCGACAGCAGCGAATATATCCCGGACACTTGAAGAAAAAGAGTTCCGCTTATTCTCCAAGACCTCGGGAGACTCGCGTTGCGAGAAGATCGATGTTCCAATATCCGAATGGACCGGGGCCGCTTTCCAAGAGGCGGAGGGCATTGTCTTTGTAGGGGCCGCGGGCATAGCCGTAAGGGCGATAGCTCCCCATCTCAAAAGTAAGATGACGGATCCGGCCGTTGTGTGTGTCGACGAGCTGGGCAGATACTGCATCCCGCTTTTATCGGGACACATTGGCGGCGCCAATATTCTGGCGCACAGCATTGCTTCCGCCATAGGCGCAGAGCCCGTGATCACTACCGCGACCGACATCAACGGCAAGTTCTCGGTGGATTCGTTTGCTGTCTCCCTGGGAATGAACATCGAGAACATGACGCTCGCCAAGGATGTCTCCGCCGCCGTATTGGACGGCAGGTCCGTAGGACTGAAAAGCGACTATCCTATCCATGGCGACATCCCGCATTGCCTCACTCCATCGGAAGGCGGGGACATTGGAATTTACATCACATCCAGCTTTGAAAAAGAACCATATATGAGGACTTTGCGCCTTTTCCCGAAAAACCACATACTGGGGATAGGATGCAGAAAGGGAACCCGCAGGGAAGACATAGAGAAACTGGTATTGTCCGTGCTGGATTCCGCGGACGTATCGATCAATAGCGTAAGGATGGTCGCGAGCATCGATATTAAAGAAGACGAAGAGGGGCTCGTCAAGTTTGCCGCAGAAAATAAGATCCGTACTGTATTCTACTCGTCATCGGAACTTAACATGCTCCCGGACATCGGATATTCAAAATCTGATTTTGTCAAAGGTACGACCGGAGTGGACTGTGTATGCGAGAGGGCAGCGATGGCGGCCTCGCACGGAGGCGAACTAATCATAAAGAAGACCAGCGATGGCGGCGTGACCGTGGCGGTCGTAAAGGAACCTTTCTCGGCGGATTTTGGAGATGAATGATATGATTGGTAGAGCATTGGTGTTTGCCGGTACCACGGAGGGGCGCGAGATAACGGAATTTCTTGCCCGTAACGGAATAAAAGTCACGGTCAGCATGGCGACAGAATACGGAATGACGGTCATAGAGGAAAGCGAGAACGTCAGAGTCGACAGCATACGCGGAGTTATGGAAATGGCAGAGGAGATGAAAGAATACGACGTGGTCGTCGATGCCACACACCCGTACGCCGTCCGCAAATCCGCCCATATAATGGAGGCCTGTGACATCAGCGGTTGTCCCCTCATACGCATAACAAGGCCTGAAAGCATCAGTAATAAACAGTTTGTCACCGTGCCGGACACCAGATCCGCTGCCGAATTTTTGATCGGTAAAGAGGGCAACATTCTAGTGGCCACAGGAAGCAACGAACTGGCAGAATTTACATTGATTCCCGAATACAGGAAAAGAGTTTTCGCAAGGGTCCTTTCCATCCCTTCCGTCGCAGAAAAATGCTCCCGTCTAGGCTTCGAAGGAAAGAACCTGATATGTATGGAGGGTCCCTTCTCTGAAGAACTGAACTATGCTATGCTGAAACATGTCGATGCCGAGTATCTCGTCACCAAGGATTCCGGCAGCGCGGGGGGGTTCGATGAAAAGATCGCGGCCGCCGCAAGAGCAGGAGTCAAAGTAATAGTTATCGGGCGTCCGTCAGAGGAAGATGGTGTTGCTCTGGAGGAAGCGGAAGAGATACTTTTGAAGGTATTCTCGATCCGAGAACCGAAAATCGGCAAACGCCTCGTAACCATCGTAGGGATAGGCGTCGGAAACACAGACGGCATTACGTTCGAAGTGCTCAACGCGATTGCGGATGCAGACCTGGCGATAGGCGCCTCCAGGATGCTGGAGTCCGTAGATACAGGCAATGCAGACACATATGTAGAATATCGTTCCGATAAAATTGCCGACTACATAGACAGTAACGTTCATTACCGTAAAATCATAGTACTGATGTCTGGAGACACGGGATATTACAGCGGGACCAAGGGACTTATCGACAGACTGGACCATAATAAGCTCGAAGTCAGAGTACTGCCCGGAATATCGTCGGTTTCGTACTTCTTTTCAAAGATCGGGACTTCGTGGGACGATGCTTTTTTGACCAGTGCCCACGGCAGGGACTGCAATCTCGTTGGACTTGCGAAACGCCACAAAAAGGTCTTCACCCTGCTCAGCGGAGAAGATTCGGTCCGGAGAATGTGTTCCGAACTCGTCGACTACAATATGGGCAACGTAAACTTGACCATAGGTCAGGATTTCGGGACTCGGGAAGAGAAGGTCACAGTTGGAAAACCGCATGACCTCCTCGACGAGGAATTCGGGGTGCTTTGCGTAGCTCTCATAGAGAACCCCGAGGCTTCGGATAAAAATCCCATAAGTATGCCGGATGACGATTTCATAAGAGGCGATGCTCCTATGACCAAGAGCGAGGTCCGTTCCCTGTCGGTGGCCAAGCTTAAACTGTGCAGTGATTCCGTGGTCTATGATGTCGGGGCCGGGACGGGCTCCGTTTCAGTGGAAATGGCATCTGTTGCCGTATCCGGGCATGTTTATGCCGTTGAGAAGGATGATGCGGCCTCTGCGCTAATATCGCTCAACTGCAGGAAGTTTGGAACACCCAACGTCACCGTTGTCAGAGGAGAGGCGCCCGAAGCGCTTGCGGGCCTTCCTGCACCCACACATGCATTCATAGGCGGGTCGACGGGTAAACTGAAAGACGTGATGAACACATTGCTTGAAAAGAATCCAAAAATACGTATTGCGATCACTTCGGTCACCTTGGAGACCATGGCTGAAACCGCGCGTTGCATGAAGGATCTGAACGTCATAGAAGAAGAGACTCTTTGCGTCAACATATCTAAAGCCAGGATCGCCGGCAGCTATCATCTGATGACGGCCCATAACCCCGTGTATATAACATTGTGCAGGGGGAGCTCTGCTTGAGCCTTCCCCGGTTTATGATAGCCGCTCCGGCCAGCGGAAGCGGTAAAACGTTGATCACATGCGGAATCCTCCAAGCGCTGGTGGATCGCGGGATGAAGGTCGCTTCGTTCAAATGCGGCCCCGATTACATCGACCCGATGTTTCACAGTCGCGTGATAGGTACCAGGTCGAAGAACCTCGATGCTTTCTTTTGCAACGACGATATGCTCAGGTATCTGTTCGCAAGGTCTGCCGATGGCATGGACATCTCGGTAATCGAGGGAGTTATGGGATTTTATGACGGGATCGCAGCAGCTTCCACAGAAGCGAGCTCATACGACGTGTCCGAAAAAATAGGGGCGCCCGTGATATTGATGATAGATTGCAAAGGTACCAGCGTATCCTGTATTCCTGTAATAAACGGTTTTTTGAAATTCCGCAAAAACGGCATACGCGGGGTAATACTGAACCAGATGTCCGAGCGGATATACAAGGAGCTTAAACCTGCAATCGAACGCGAGACCGGGACGGAGGTTTTAGGATACGTTCCCAAGGTGACCGATCTGTTACTGGAAAGCAGGCATTTAGGACTTGTTCTACCGAATGAGATCGAAGGGCTGAAAGCCAAACTTTCAGGGCTGGCTAAATTACTTGAAAATACTGTCGATATTGACCGGATAATCGAAATCGCCGGCCATGCGCCTGATATCGAAGTTAATGTCCCGGTAATAAAAAAACTAAGAGAGAAGATCAGGATCGCTGTGGCCCAAGATGATGCTTTCTGTTTTACATATGAAGATAATTTGGAACTGCTGGCACAATGCGGTGCCGAGATCGTGGGATTCTCCCCTTTGACCGACAGCAAACTTCCGGAGGGAATCAAAGGACTTGTCTTATCAGGGGGATATCCAGAAATGCATGCCGAAGCTTTGAGCAAAAACAGTTCGATGCTTGAGGACATCCGTTCAAAACTTGACGGAGGAATGCCTTGCATGGCTGAATGCGGAGGATTCATGTATCTCCACGAAGAACTTGAAGATCATGAACACAAATTCTGGCCGATGGTCGGATATATCAAAGGAAAGACCTTCAACACGCGCAGACTTACAAGATTCGGCTACGTCACCCTGGTCCCCAGCAATGGCCAGATGCTTCCTGAAAATAGCTCCATCAAAGGCCATGAATTTCACTACTGGGACAGTGAAAGCTGCGGTCAGGATTGGACAGCAGAGAAGACCTCTGGAAAAAAGTACACATGCATCCACGGTTCCGACAGAGTCATTGCAGGATTTCCCCACATATACTATTACTCGAACCCGGAGCTCCCATATTCATTCCTGAGGGCCTGCGAAAAATACAACGGATGATTAGATCCCCGTTTCCGACGCGATTGCTTCGAGTAAATCGCGGAATGTGGAATTTTTAGGTACAATATCGGGCTCTCTGCCGAGCATGCGCAGGGCTTCAGATGTCGGCCTGCCTATTGCAGCGACTTTGATATCTCCCATGATCTCGACAGCTCTCGAATCTCCGACCTGATCTCTAATTTGGGAGTAGAATATTTTAGCTGATAACGGACTTGTAAATGCCATAACGTCTACCTTTCCACCTTTTATCGCCGTTATAAGGTGAAGCAACGCGCTGTTAATTCCGAACTCTTCAAGCTTGTAGGTTGCAACGCTTACCGTTTCCGCGCCTGCTGCCCCGAGACCGTTGTAAAGTACGTCGGAACCGCTGTCGGACCTCATCAGCAGTACGGTCTTTCCTTTGACCGAATCCTTAAGGAGATCTACGATCCCGGCAGAGGAGAACTCTTCGGGCAATGCGTCGGTGCTGATGCCCGCCGATTTCAGAGCGTTCCCGGTGCTGGGACCTATGGATATTATCTTGATCTTGCTGAACAGCCGAACGAAGTCCTCGCCGTACGCTTTAACACATTCTTCGACAGCCGTCACGGAACCGAACACCGCAAAGGAGGCCGTGCCTGATAAAATCATATGCCTGGCTCTTTCGAATTCATCCCTGTCTCCCGAAATTATCTTCATTGAAGGGGCGGCAATTACATCGAACCCCATCTCCTCGGCCTCTTTGATGGAATCTTTCAGCCTTTCGATAGGCCTTGTAAATCCGATCATGGTCATTGCATGTCCCCCAGCTTCTCGCGTAACGATGCGACGCTGCCTATTACCATTATACCGGGGGGCACCATATTTTTCTCGGCGATGGTGCCTGCCAGCTTTGAAACGACTGTCAATTCGACACGCTGTTCCGGAGTGGACCCGCTGGTTATTACGGCGGCCGGAGTATCCGGTGACATTCCGCCATCGATCAGACCTTTCGATATCGCGCCCGCGTTCCCGAGTCCCATAAGGACGACGATCGTACCGTGACTGTCTGCCAGCGCCTTCCAGTCTACCCTGTCTCCCTTGCGGTCCTCCTTCTCGTGACCGGTGACGAATGTTACCATTGATGCATGGTCTCTGTGAGTTACGGGAATGCCCGCAAGCTCAGGAACGGATATTGAAGAAGACACGCCTGGCACTACGTGTACCTCTGCGCCCGCTTCCCTAAGTTCCTCGGCCTCTTCGGCACCTCGCCCAAAAAGGAACGGGTCTCCTCCTTTAAGCCTGACGACCGTCTTTCCTTCGTTTGCGTATTTTACCAGAAGCTCGTTGGTCTCCCACTGCCTGAGATGATGGTCCCCGCCCCGCTTACCTGCATCTATGAGGTCTGCACCTTCCTTGCAAAGTGCCAGCAGTCCCGGGTTGGAAAGCGCGTCGTACATCACTACGTCCGCCTCCATAAGAATCTCTCTTCCCCTGACCGTTATGAGCCCCAGATCTCCCGGCCCTGCACCGACCAGATATACTTTTCCTTTCATAATTTCAGCCTCGGCCTCTTCCCAGTAAGATAGTCCGCGATATCCAGAAGTTCGTCCATGATGTAAGCTTCCGGTATAGTTGTGTCCACGTAGACCGGTTCGGGCGTATATGTGAAAGATATCGCCCTGACTCTGATCTCGTCCCCTTGGTATTTTGCATTTATTCCTACAGGCGAAGAACAACCTGCTCCCATGAACTTCATGATACCTCTCTCGGCTCCTGTCTCGAGGCGAGATATATAATCATTGACTTTGAGCAGCTTGGATTTCGTTTCCTCGTCATCGTCCCTGCACTCTATCGCTATGGTCCCCTGAGCAGGCGCAGGGATAAAGATATCCGGGTCCAGGATGAATGCCGGACGGTCGATGCCCATCCTTTCGAGGCCGGCCTTTGCAAGCACTATAGCGTCATATTCGCCACTGTCCAGCTTGTAAAGTCTCGTGTGTATGTTACCCCTCAGTTGATTGATCTTTAGGTCCGGCCTTATGTGCCTCAGGAGATGCTCTCTCCTTACCGAAGCTGTACCTATCACGGCCCCTTCCGGAAGTTCTTCCAATGGACAGGGGAGAATAACATCCTCGGGGCTGTCCCTTTCCAGAACCGCACCTATCTTCAGCCCCTGCCTCAATGTCGTAGGAATATCTTTGAAAGAATTCACGGAAACATCTATGTCCTTCCTCAGCAGGGCATCGTCCAGCTCCCTGACGAACGCGCCGACGGCGCTCATTCCGTTCAGAGGTGATTTTAAGTCTTTGTCCCCTAGGGATTTTATGGCTACGATTTCACACTGGGTACCGACGCAACTCCCCTGCAGCCTTTTGATGAATATCTCTGTCTGCCTCATCGCGAGTTTACTTTCTCTCGTTCCTACGATCATCTTACCGCTCCTTTCAGGAAAGAACCGAACGCCTCGACCGTTGCCGCTATGTCCTCGGAGTTGTGCGCCGCAGATACGAACCAGTCCTCCAACGCGGAGGGTGCCAGATATATTCCCTTACCTAGCATGTGTTTGAACATTCTGTTAAACATATCGCGGTCTGTCTTGGAAGCATCGGATCCATTGGTTACCGATTCGATACCGAAATATACGGTCATCATGGAGCCGACCCCGTTGACACAACCCTTTACCTTGCTGTCCTCCAACAGATCCGACAGCGATTTCCTCAGAGTATCCGAACGTTCGTTCAGCTCGGTGTATCTGATGCCTTTGCTCATGTAGTTTATCTGTGCCATTCCCGCAACTGCGGAAATCGGGTTCCCTGCATATGTGCCAGCGGCGTAAACTTTACCGGAGGGAGCGATTTTTTCCATTATCTCGCGCCTGCCCATCAAAGCCGATCCGGACAGCCCGCCTCCCATGACCTTTGCGCATGTGGTCATGTCTGGGGTGACACCATATAGCTCCTGTGCACCTCCGCTCGTCAGTCTGAATCCTGTGATCACTTCGTCGAATATGAGGACCGTTCCGGCCTCCTTGGTTATCTTTCTGACCTCTTGAAGATATCCTTTTTCAGGCGGGACCACCCCTATGTTGCCCATGACCGGCTCCATTATTACGCATGCGGGTTTTTCCGCATCGATGACCTCCGCCAGCCCCTCGATGTCATTGTATTCCGCTATGAAAGTATTTTTTACAGCGTCTTTCGGCACACCTTCGGAGCTGGGTCGGCTGCGGTATCCTTCATCGCGTTCGGCCAGAACGGAGTCGTGCGCGCCGTGATATCCGCCGTTCATCTTGACTATGCCGTCCCTTCCCGTGAATCCGCGAGCGGCGCGGATAGCATGCATCGTGGCCTCGGCACCGGAACAGGCGAGCCGGACCATCTCGGCCGAAGGGATCCTGGAAGATATCAGTTCGATCAACTGGAGCTCCGGCTCCGAAGGCGCACCGAAAAGCGTGCCTCTGTCCAGATAGCTTTTGACTGCATTGATGACTTCCTCGCAGGCATGTCCTGCCACCATCGGCCCATATGCCATGCAGTAGTCGATATATTCATTTCCGTCGGCGTCTTTTATTTTGCTGCCCTTTGCACTTTCTATAAAGAGCGGATTGGGCATGAACGCCCTGACGGGACTGGACACTCCTCCGGGCGTGACCTTGAGGGCACGTTCGAATAATTCTGAAGAGCGGTCTTTCATATCAAATCAATTTCCTCGCTGCTTCCTCTGCAAAATATGTGATGATTATATCTGCACCTGCCCGCTTTATTCCGAGAAGGGATTCCATCATCACACGGTCCTCATCTATCCAGCCATTCCTTGCGGCCGCTTTTATCATGGCATACTCGCCCGATACCTGGTAAGCGGCCAGCGGGAGATCGAACATTTCGGCCGCGTCGCGTACGATGTCGAGATACGGCCCGGCCGGCTTTACCATTATGATGTCTGCGCCTTCCTCGATATCGAGCTCTATCTCCCTGATCGCTTCCTTCCTGTTACCGCAGGGCATCTGGTATCCGGCGCGGTCCCCGTGGCCGGGCGCGCTGCATGCCACGTCTCTGAAGGGGCCGTAATACGCACTGTAGAATTTTGCGCTGTACGCCATTATCGGAATTTCTTTGAACCCGGCATCGTCAAGTGCTGTACGGATAGCGGATATCTGGCCGTCCATCATTCCGCTGGGGGCTATGATGTCCGCACCGGCGGCGGCCTGCGAAACTGCGGTTTTGGCATAAAGTTCCAAAGTCTCGTCGTTCTTCACCCAGCCGCTTTTATCCAAAATGCCGCAGTGACCGTGGTCTGTGTACTCGCATAAGCAAAGGTCTGCTATCACGAGAATGTCCGAATTCTCCTTGATCCCGCATATGGCTTTCTGGACCACGCCATCCACGGCGTAAGCGCCCGAACCTTGGGGGTCTTTCTCGGCAGGGACTCCGAAAACCAGAACAGAGTTGACACCTGAACTCTGTATTCCGGACGCAATTCCGTCATATCCGCCAAGCGGGAACGTCCTGACACCGGGCATCGAGTCGTTGATCTTCACTTTGGATAGTTTCTCGTCAAAGAATATCGGCAGCACGAACTCGTCCTGGTGCAGCCTTGTCTCTGCTGTGAGGTCTCTTACTCTCTTGTTCTTCCTCATCCTTCTCATGCGCACATTTGGATACATTTTCATTTACTCCGAACAGTTCAGCAACGGTGTCGCAGATATCCCCGCGGCCGTTCCTCGACGCTTTCCTGAGGTTGCGATACACCTCAGCGGTTATTTTGTTTACCAGCGCCCTAGACATATCGTCAAGGACCTTGCGGGTATCGATACATTTAGACCTGGATATTGCGGTTTCGAGCTCCCCGTCACGGATACCGGAAAGCTTGAGGCTTATCATGCGGATAACTTCATCGGCATCGTGCTCCCTCTGCTCCGCATCGATCTTTGCAAGCTCTTGCCCTAAGATCTTCTCGGCTTCGTTAACCTCGTTCCTGCGCCTGTTGGCGTTCTCCATTGCTATGCGTTCCAGGGAATCCATGGTGTCCAGTTCGACATTTGCCACTTCGGCCACGTCCTCCGACACGTTCCTTGGGAGCGATACGTCGATGATCAACAGCCTTTTATCGGAACGGCGCGACATTACCTCCTCTACGTGCTCGCGTCTCAACACCGCATGCGGTGCAGAGGTTGCGACTAGCACGAGGTCGCTGAACTCCATCGCTTCTATCCTGCGGCTCATGGGTATGGCCACGCCGTTGAGTGCCGCGGCCAGTTCGTTGGCGCGCTCGAATGTCCTGTTTGAAACGAATATTGTATTGGGGTTCTTCCCGATTAGATTTTTTGCTATCACCGTCGCCGTATCCCCGGCCCCCAGGATAGTTATGTTTTTTCCGTCCAGAGTGCCCAATTTTCTTGTGGCGAGCTCCACCGCCGCCGAACCGACAGATACGGCGCCCTTGTTCAGGGCCGTCTCTGACCTTACGCGCTTGCCGACCGCGAGGGTGCGGTCGAAAAGATGAGACATTATTTTTCCAACGTGGCCTTCCTCTCTCGCCTTAGCATAGGCCATCTTGATCTGGTGCTGTATCTCGTTCTCGCCCACAATGAGCGAGTCGAGTCCGCAGACGACCCTGAACAGATGGCCGATACTGTCCGCGTCCTCCAATATATATGTCATTTTCCTGGTGTCGTAGGGGAAGATCTTCCGTATCATCCCGAGAAATTCTTCGACCGCGTCCTCGTTATCATCCGTCGCTGCGTATAATTCGAATCGGTTGCATGTACTGATTATTACATACTCCTGCACTGACGATATGTTCGAAATCATAGAGCTGATCCCGTTTCCGAGTTTCGGGACTATGTCGTGCAGGCATTCTGTGCCGTCCGCAGATTCGTGGGTGGCATGAAGGCTCACAATCATTTCAGGCCTCCTTCTTTCTTGGCAGCATAAAATGCTCCTTCCTCATCGCCCGAACGCAACAGATTCCATATGTCCGAGTCGTTGATAATTCGTTCCAACGCTTCGGCCCTTTCCGGCTGTGATTTTATCTGCTCCATGACCGAGGGCCTCAGTTTTACAAGCAGTACGAGCATCTTTTCATATGAATTGTCAAGAAAATTATCAATCTGGGTCATTACATAGGGTGGAAATGAGGGGGCGCGTCCCTCTGACGACACGGCAACGGTGAAACCTCCCCTGCGCAGTGTAGAAGGTATAAGGACATCTCCTCCGCCGTGGGCGGAGTTCACCGGAATGCCTTTTTCCATGGCAATGTCCCGTATCGTCCCGTTAAGGGCCTTTGAACTTGTTGCGGCGATCACCATTTCTGCGCCGTCCATGAATGACCCTGCATTTTCCGCTGTAACGGTGGACCTGACGAAAGTCTCCGCAACCGCGGCTATCTCAGGGAGCATCTCCTCGGCTATGACCTTTATCCTGAACCCGTCGAAATGCCTGCATTTCCTCAGCGATACGTTGCCTCCGCCGAACACCACTATCTTCCGTCCGGCCGGGACCAGGAACACAGGGACCATCCTGCCGCCTTCTGACATCGATGGAGTTAGAACGTTACTGATATTCAATAGTTGGGTCATATATCCAACCGCATTTTTCCCTACGTCTGCTTCATATTTTCATGAACAGCGGTTCATGCCTTGTTCAGAGCCTGATCCAGGTCGGCTATTATGTCATCTATGTGCTCGCATCCTATCGAAAGACGGATGGTCGACGGTGTTATTCCTTGCTCCACCAGCTCCTTTTCTGAAAGCTGGGAGTGGGTGGTGCTTGCCGGGTGTATCACCAGCGACTTGACGTCCGCCACGTTAGCAAGAAGGGAAAACAGCTCCATGCTGTCCGCGAACCTTTTCGCCTCGGTCTTTCCGCCCTCGATCTCGAACGTGAATATCGATCCTGCCCCGTTTGGGAAATACGTCTTATAGAGGGCGTGGTCAGGATGGTTTTTGAGCATCGGGTGATTAATCTTTCTGACCTTCGGGTGCTTTGACAGAAATTCTATGACCTTCTCTGTATTCTCGACCTGTCTTTCGACCCTGAGCGAAAGGGTCTCGAGCCCTTGCAGCAAAAGAAAAGCGTTCATCGGCGAAATGCATGCGCCCATATCCCTGAGTATTATCGCCCTCATCCTAGTGCAGAACGGTGCCTCGGGACTGTCCCTTGCAAAGCTCATGCCGTGGTAGCTTGGATTGGGATCGGCGAGCCCCGGAAACCTTCCCTGCGTATAGTCGAACTTCCCCGATTCAATCACGACCCCGCCGAGGGCCGTACCGTGGCCTCCGATGAACTTGGTCGCACTTTCGACTACGATATCGGCCCCGTGCTCCAGGGGTCTGAACAGGAACGGGGTGGCGAACGTGTTGTCGATGACCAGCGGGACGCCGTGCTTATGGGCAACGGCCGCCAGCGCTTCGATGTCTAGCAGATTCGCGTTCGGATTTCCTATCGTTTCGGCGAATACGCATTTGGTCCTGGAGTCTATGGCCTTGTCGAATCTCTCGATGGCACCCTTACCGAACGGATCTATGAATTTGGTCGTTATTCCAAAGTCTGGCAACGTATGCGCCAGGAAATTATATGTGCCGCCATAGAGGGTGGTGGCCGATACCACGTTGTCGCCGACCGAGGCCAGGTTCTGCACCGTGTATGTTATTGCCGCCGCCCCCGAAGCAACCAGCAGTGCCGCGCTGCCCCCTTCGAGCGCGGCAATGCGTTTTTCGAACGCCGCCTGAGTATCGTTTGTCAGCCTTCCATAAATGTTTCCCGGCTTCCTCAGCATGAATACGTCGGCCGCATGGTCGCAGCTATCAAAAACATAGGACGTCGTCATGTAGATCGGTACCGCTCTCGCCCCGGTCGCGGGGTCGGGCTCTTCCTGTCCTGCATGGAGCTGTATGGTCTCGAACTTCATTCCCTTTCTGTTTCCGGGGCCACCGGGAACGTTTCTGTCGTCCTTGAATGTCATAATTTCCCTCTGCGTAATATCGCGGATGATGCTAGCAAAACTGAATACTTAAATCCAGCCATCAAAGGCGCTTATCGCCCAAAGGCATGGCTATCCCGATAGATCTTAGATAAAAGGAATCGTTGTGATAACGTCCCCGGACCCTTTTTCCGTCGAAGATGATCGCGCTTTGGGGACACATGTCCAGGCAGCCCATGCAGAGACTGCATGAATCCTTCTCCCAGGATGCTGTCCTACCATAAACTCTGATCACGCGCTCCGGACATAGCCGCTCGCAGAACTTACACCCGATGCACTCCTCTGTGGACTTGAACAGCTTTGTACTACAGACCTCTTCATACGCTTTCCTGTTTTTCTCCGCATCGGCCGGATTGTAATTTCCGCGAATCGTGCGTATGGCTCCGCTCCGGCGATCCTCGATGTCCTCGATTATCGCTTCCAGCTCCTCTTCGGCCCTGGATAGTTTCTCTGCCACGGTATAATCGTCCTCGGGGTCCATGAACACCAGCGCGTTGTTGGGCATTATAAGTGTATAGTGTGCATCCAGAATGTACCCTACATCCTCCAGCACTTCATCGAGGTCCTCGGGAGCGGACCCGCATCCGGAACCGCAGGTCATGACCGCATAGATGTAATGATCCCCGTTGCTGGATATTTTCATCTTCGAAACATATTCTCTCACCGCCTTAGGTATCGTCCCGAAATATACCGGAAAGATGATTCCCAGGGTTTCGTTGAGTTCTAATGCCAGATTAAAATTATTATTGTGCAGTCTGCGCGCTATGTCGACAATAGTCCCTCCGACTGCCTCCTGTATCGTCTTGCTGGCAGAATACGAGTTACCTGTTCCCGAATAACATATCAGCATAGCTTGGAATTGCCTGCAGAAGATAAAAGCATACGGATGCAGAAAGGTTGTAGTATGCGCATGTTACTTTCACAATATGGATACCGGGTACAATGCTGTCTTATCATCGCTCAACGGCCTCGGGATAAGTATCATAGGATCTTGCAGCGCAGATGACTGGGACACCGATCCACTGGTATCGTCCACGGTGCCGCCGGAAGGAAGGCCCAGATCTTTGATGCCGGGATGTATGTCGGCACTGGTGATTGGAATTCCGGTCCAAAAATGCATAATTGATACGTCGCCATCGATCTGGTACAGAGAGCATTACAAGGTTCTGAACGCATACTTGGACATGGCGGCGGAACGGGCGGTCCTGGAATTCGAACGCAACGGCATATCCGCCGTGGCCATTCCCCGCGACGGATATATGGGCATAAAGGGGCTCCAGAAAAGTCCTTCGTCCTTCTTTTCCCATAGACACTCCGCATACCTGTGCGGCCTCGGGACGTTCGGAATGAACGGTATGATCCTGACCGAGGAATATGGCCCCAGGATCAGGCTTGTTACAGTGCTCACCGAAGCAGTGCTACCGGAAGGACACGTGAGGGTCGGGCATATATGCAACAGATGCGGCAAATGTATCAGATCGTGTCCTGCCCACGCTATCACCGATTCGATTTACCCTGACGGGAAATTCGACGTCGGCGCCTGCGTGGACCGGCATGTCAGCCTCGCCTCCGATGGCACTTCGCCTTGCGGCATATGCATTGGTGTGTGCCCGATAGGTTCCGACGCCCGCCGGCAGGGGCCGGCGGGGGCGGCTCTTAAAAATATAAGAAGCTACAGACTATGATCATTTGATAAGTGCCAGACCTTTCTTTGTAACCTTATAGCGCTGGTTCCTGCTGGTGGGCTTGTCGCATGTCCTCTCGATGAAACCGTCCTCTATGGCCGGCTCCATGTAGTTCGACATGAAGGTGGGCCTGTGCTTGAATTCCAGACGGCCCATCAGCTCTTTTGCGGAAACCTCTTCTCCACCTACAGCGGCAAGAAGGCTGGCTATGCGGAACTCCCTGGTCCTGGTGTCGCGGTCTTTGACCTCTCCTGCAACTATCACGGGCTCATTAGAGAGGACAGGCTCCGGCTGCTCTGCCTCCGGATGCTCGGCATCGACATCTGGCGCCCGGGGCTCCAGCGTGAAAGTGACGGCGAAATCGTCTTTCGAAGCATCTATCGTGACACCGGGTATACCTGTCCTCAGACAAGCGGCGTTCATGTTAGGAATTCCCGTGCCCATGAGCCTCATCAGACCGGCCCTGGCAAACACATCTGAAACTCCGGGATTTGCGGGTTTGGAACTTCCCTCTATTTCGGCGGCCATGTCCTTCCTGCTGAGGCCTCCGGCATTGGATATCGTCAGACGGTTATTGTAGACCTTGATTCTTATCGGATCGCCTGCAGAATAGTCTTTGTGCGCCACCGCATTTATTATCGCTTCTTCGACGGCGTCCATCGGATACTCGCCGTTGGGTATGTACTTGGAAGACAACAGCTCCATCGCTTTTCGGGGTTGAAGGAACGCGGGACCGGATATCACTTCCATGTCGTCCATGAGGCCCGAAGCAGAGAACCTCCCGATCCTTATGTCGGGCGCTACCATGTAATGCGAGGGTTCGGGATGGAAGAGTATCACCGCAGAGCCTTTCAGCATATCTTTCTGCATGAGATTGAGAGACTGCAGCATCTTTGTATCGTCGATTTTCTTTGATATTTTAATCATGGAACGGAAGGTTTCCAACGCTTCCCTGTCGAGCTCCTTGACGGAGGCCCCGGGCATCAGCAGATCGAGCCTTGCCCTCCTGTCCCTCAGCAAGATAAATTTTTCCAGGTCGTCCCCGACCAGAATGCGGTCCTCATTTCCAACGCGCCTGAAATATTGTCCGTCCAGGCATATGGGCTCCGGGCTTGGCCTTATGTCCATGACTATGCAGGCTTTTCCATCGTTCTCTACAGGACGAACGTGGGGATGGATATCCAGCTCCTTGGATATCTCGTTGTAAATATTTCTGGCTTCATCCTGTGCCTCCTCGGACGAAAAGGAGTCTGCGTTCCCTACTATGAGACGTCCTCCGTACGAGTTGGCGAACGCACACACCGTGCGCAGGTGCTTCGTCTTCCATTGCCTCTTCTGGTCCGAGGTTTGATCTGCCATGTTCGGTGGACCGTAATGCATGATGATTAATCTTTTCGAACAAGATTAATCTACACAATATATTGATAGTATATAGTTAAACACATAATCAATATTTTACCGCAATGAAACATACCCAATTCTTTTCAGGGACTTCCTTTAATTCCGCCCTCAGCCCGTATTTACCGAGAATCGACACCATCTCTTCGTTCTTCACTAATTTCATCCCGGTCCTCTTGGCATACTCGGCGTTCCTTTTATCGAAATTGGGGTCTGGATACTGTTCAGATACGACGATCAACCTCCCACCGGGAGAAAGCACGCGTCTGATCTCCTTGAAGGCCACGTCAAGGTCCTTCCAGAAGAAGTAGGTCTCGAAAGCGGAGATCAGATCGAAAGACCCATTGGGATAAGGAAGGTCCTCTACGGGTGACATGTCGATCCTGCATCTGCCGCTATCGATGTTCAAGGTGTTGGTCTCGGAAGCCAGCTTGACCGCCTCGTTAGAGGGGTCCGCCCCATGGAGATGGGCCTTTGGATACATCTTTCCGAGCATATGCAATTGCATACCGCCTCCGCAGCCTATGTCGAGGATATTGCGGGGATTTAGATCGGACGGGAGCAGAGACAGCGCCCACTCGCTCAGCTCTCGGTGATGTTCGTTCATGGATTCGAGGGATTCGCGTCCCTCGGCACCTTTCGGGTCGCCAAAGCGGAAGAAGTCTAAAGGTCTCTGATCCATGTCACCCGATTGGCCCGCATCTATATCATTTTCATGCTGAACTCTGTTCGGTCCGCCTTCCGGATTTTAATTTGGGAACAGTCATGAATTTAAATGAGTTCGTTTATCAGGTGCCGAGGTTATCAAAATGGTATCCATAATAGAAGCAGAATGCGTCGCCTGCGGCGCGTGTGTGGACGCTTGCCCCGAGGCAGCGATCACCGTTGACGACATAGCCATGATCGACGCTGACAAATGCGTTGAATGCGGGGCCTGCGTCGATGAGTGCCCCAGCTCGGCAATCACCGAGTGAAATGCAAACCAAACCGCTTACATTTTTTAATAAGTAAGAAGGAGGGTCGCCCCTCCTGTTTTTGTTTATTCCCCCTGGACCTTTCTCTGCATCCACTTGGGGCCTACCCAGTTCCATCTGCCAAGGATGTGCATCACCGCCGGAACTATGTATGTACGGACCAACAGGGCGTCCACCAAAATGGCAAAGCATAGTGCGAATCCGAACTCCTGCATCATAGGCATAGACGATAGCATCAATGTTCCAAAGGCCCCGCCCATGATGAGGCCGCAGATCGTTATCACCGATCCGGTATGAGTGACCGCTTCGTATATCGCCTTGTCATTGTCCATTCCGAGGTGCATCACGTTCTCCTTTATACGGGTGGTAAGCAGAATATCGTAGTCCATTCCTAAACCCAGGCATATAACGAACAATATTATGGGTATGAGCCAGACCACCCCTATGTCGAGGATGTTCGTAAATATCAGGTGGGTCAGCGCCAGGGTCCACACTATGCTCATCACGACCGTCAGAACCGAGCGTATGGGTATTAGATAGGACTTCATGACGAAGAATAGCAGAAGGATTATCATTATCACTACAAACAGCTCGATGTAACTGAACTCTTCACCGACCGAGTTGGAAAGGTCGTACGTTACAGCGGGGGAACCGGTCACCCATGAGTCGGCTACCTCCGGATTCTCTGCCTTGAACGTATCTACCATTCCGCCGATGGTAGCGATAGTGCCCATGGATTCATTTGATGTGGCCGACGATATGGTGATCGCTGTTATCTTGGCGAACGTCAGCTGTCCTCCGACGCCGGCCGCGATATCTCCTCCCAGCGCCCCTCCCATATAGTTTATCATCGCGTCCATCACCGGCACCGCATACGGGGATTCCATCACCGCCAAGGACAGAGAAGGCATGACCGTGTGCGCATCCATGTAGTTCTGAACAGCCTCGAAGGATCCGGACGACAACAGAGTGCGCATACTCTCCAACAAAGCCGCGTCCATGCCCATGTTGGTGAGCGCCACAGTGGCGTAGGGCGATGCCTCGGTGGGCATATTCATGAGTGCGACTCCTGCGACGGCGTGAGCGAGAAGAGCTTCCCTTATATCATCTGGGTATGTCGATATCATGCTTGTCAGCATTGTGATCTCCCCAGACTGTAATGCTTCCTCCAGAAGGCTGTCGTTAGCCAAGGAAGGATCGTACCATTTCGCCACGCTTGTGGACATCCGTATGTTGTCGGTCTCCGCTATCTGACCTGTCAGTGTGGCCATCTTGCCGTAACTGTCGTTATCGTTCCAAGTCAGCAACGGCGTCGGTTGCGATCCGCTCGTATCGTATGAAAGTGTGGCGACGGCATAGCTGTCATCGAACTCGATCACCACGTAGTTCGGCATGAGGAAGCCCCCGCCAACATAGCCTTCGATCTCCTGCAGGCCATCGTACGACTCGCCGGTGCTCAGTGTGCTCGTGAAGTCGTACGAGGTTTCAGCCGTTGTGACGATATATGCAGCAGGCACCGTCACAAGTATGGCCGCCGCAACGATCGTCTTTGCATGCTTATGTGAGAATTTAGCTGACTTGCGGAAATATTTGGAGCCGAATCCGGAAACCTTACCGTACCATCCGTTCATCGCTTTGCTGCCTTCGCGGAACGTTTCGGCCTTAGACGGCCAGAACATCTTGTCTCCCACGAGGGAAAGCATGGATGTGATCAGCGTAAGGGCTGCGATGAGCGCAATCAATATTCCGACTGCGAGTATTATGCCCATCGTGCTGACCATCGGCACCGAACAGAGCGATAGCGCTCCGAAGCCTATGATCACAGACGCACCGGACGTTGTTATTGATTCTCCTGCCCATACCACCGAATTGTGGAGCGATTCTTCGTGCGATTTTCCGTAACGGCGCTCCTCGCGGTACCTGGCCAGTATAAAGATGCAGTAGTCGCATCCGGCACCCATCATCGTGACAAGAATCAGCATCTCCGTGATGAAGTATATGTTCATAACCTGGCCTAGCGCGAACACCAACGAGAGGGTTATTCCGAACGCGAACCCTATTGTCATCGGCGGAGTGGCCGCAGATATTATGGACCTGAAGAACAGGCCTACCAGGACAAGTATCAGAAGTATGGTGAAGGGGTCAATCTTGGCAAGATCTTCCATGGTCGCGACCTCTGCGTCGTATCCGATCGCAGCGGAACCCGTGACATAAGTGGTGATGGCTATCACTTGGTTCTCGGGCGCGGCGGACTTGTCCGATTCGTATTCGGACACGGCCTTGGATACGTAGTTCCTGAGCTCTGGCGTGTCATCATATACATTTGTGAATTCTGTCGAATATATTACGAACAGGATCGCCAGGGATTTGCTGGACTCGCTTTCGCTCACTCCGTTGTAGATGAAATTGACGATCTTCGGGTTTCCGTAGGCGTCCTTGAATTCCGCGAGCCTGTCGGGATCGTTCAGATATTCATCGGAAAGTTCCTGGAAGTATGTCCCGGCCAGGTTCCTGGCAACATCGCTTTCCAGAACGAGTATCGGACTTGCCGACATCGAGACCTCGGACTGGTAGAAATTATCTTCTATTATGCTTAGGCCCTGCATGGACTCGGAATCGTCCAGGGCGACCTCCGCCGTATCGTATTTGAGCACTCCTCCTGCACCGATAGCGAACGGCGCGGCACAGAGCAGAATGACGACCCAGGCTAAAATTATCTGTTTAGGATATTTGATTATGCTACTTGCCAGTCTCTCAAAAAATTTTGCCATCGAACATCTTGATTGCAGATTCTCTTATTAATATTGCTTTTTATGCATATGCTTGTCCGAAGCATCTGAGCGAGTGCCGCTACCGGCTTATCGAATGGTATAAATAGTAAGTTGAAATATTGAGATATAACGCTGTTTATGTTGCCGTCAACGACGTTAAGCTGTTGACACACAGACGGTGCACACTGATTTGGAGAAGTAAATGAGCAGGAGCGACAAAACAAAATCTGCAGTCGTAGCGATCGCTGTACTTTCGGCGATCGGCTTCGTTGCTCTTTTCGAATTTCCCGATGATGCATATGCCGCAGCTACAGGCAACATCACCTTCGACCTGAACGGCGGATCGATTGACGGTCAGAGCTCTTTCGTAAAGACCATGGGCGAGCTGAATGCGACCGGCCTCCCCGGTGTGTCGGGTTCCACCATCCCCTCCGGAAAAAATGCGTTCGTCGTGTGGAGCGAAAGTCCTACCGTTTACTCCAAGTTGTACAATCCAGGGGACCCCGCACCTCCTAACGTGACCAAATTATACGCTGTGTGGGGCAGTTACACTGCGACTTCCGGAAGCATAAATGTTACGGGCACGGGATGCTATATCATAAACGGGGCAACGAACCTTTCTGTTTCGGTCTCCGCATCAAGCGCCCCGCTACTTGTACTCAACAATTCGACCCTTAGCAGTCTGACTCCAAAAAATTCCACCAACGTCACAATCTTGTTGCACAACGAAAATCAGATTGCCAGCATGAATATCCAAGGATCCAATCAAACAATACGCTTATCCTCGGCGAGTACAGGGGATGTCAACATTGTTTCCAACTCTATTTGGGGCATCAGTAGTTTTATCATTGACGGCGGAAATCTGCAAATAGGGCAGATTTCCACCGGCGGATCCGTTATTCTTAACGGTGGCACCGTGAATACCGGCGGAAAAGTCAAAGGGTCCTCTGTGGAAGTCAACGAAGGAGCAGTCCTGCACTGTAAAGAAATCGATATTGAGGGTACGCTGATAATTAAAGGAACCGTATATTCCCAAGGAAAGATACAGGGGAAACCCATCACAATCAACGAAGGAGCGGTTCTGCACTGTGAATATATCTATACCGCGGGTACGCTGATAATTGAAGGAACCGTAGATTCCCAAGGACAGGTACAGGGGAGTTCCATCACAATCAGCGAAAGAGCTGTTCTGGAATGTGGAAATATCTATACTGCGGGTACGCTGATAATTGAAGGAACCGTATATTCCGAAGGAATGGTACAGGGGAGTTCCATTACAATCAACGGAACTCTGGAATCTGGAATCATATACACGGGAGGCGAACTTACCATTGACGGCAACGTTACGGTCGCCGGAAATATTCAAGGCAGCACAATATATATAGAAGGAGGGACCGTAGTGGCTGGGTCTGCCACACCTTCTCCCACCATAGATGGCAACGCAGTGGTCGTGATAGGCGGCGTGGATATCGTCAAGCCGCCCGAGTCCGGATGGAAATACATTAAAATTGTTCCAAGCCCAAGCTTTACCACAGGCGGGATTTCTGGTATAAGTGTTACTTTTAAGGTTACTGTGGGTTCCGAAACACAGTACACAACTACAACTCTTTCGTTGACCAAATTAAATGACAGAATTAACCTGAGCCCGGGTTCCGTTTTATTAACGGATTGTATTGAAGTCCGGTATTTCCTGGACGGCGTGGAATATATATCTGTCGGGACCGCGGTTTTTACACCCACTACAGGCGGCTCGGGATATTACACAGTCACCATAGGAGAGGGTGTTCCAGCTAATTTGCAGTACTCCACAATACAGTGTTCGAAGGTTGAAGTAAAGGTTTCAAACTGATCGATTTAACAATTTTACTGGATATTTCTTGGCGTTTATTGCATACGCTTTATGCGAAAAGAATTCTCGCGCCTCGTCAGCTCGATGAGTGATGGAGCATTCCCTATACGCATAGTACGATATGGGAATAATAAAGGAAATGCTGGAATGCATAAAATTATCAACATCCAGATTGCGATTCGTCGATCCGATATTTCTATCGTAAAGAGAGGGCGATGTGGACAAAGAAAGCTCACATACGGCGTCAAGGGATATGCTGGCAGCGACATCCTCTGCACTTCGGGACAGAGTCGCCATAGTATGAATTCTACGAACTCATTGAATCCTGATATCTACATTGTTGTGAGAAGATAAGAGTCTAGGAACAAACTGTAATTCTTCTTTGCGGATATCGCCGCCTATTTAAATTACAGATCTGTTCAAACGTCCAAGCCTTAAAGATCATACTGAGGATCCTGCTCCTGAGGAAATTGAGATGTTCTAAACACAACGATGAGTCTTCGATGTGTGGGCCTATCAACGCGAGCTGCAAACTAACATACCTTAAAACGAAAAAGTCGCAGCACTTTCAATAAAAATAAAAGAGTAGCTGGGCGAACTCTGCGCCTGTTTATATGATTTAAGGTCCTTCTTCCCCTGGCGTAATGATTATGGTGATGGCGTAAGTCAACCCATCGGGCTTCTCACTCAGACCTATGGCATCGAAGCTCGCATACAGTTCGATCTCGTATTCTTCTCCGTTTTTGTCCACCGAAGCCGTACTAAAGGGTGTCCCGCTGTAAACTTCCCTGAGCTCGTGAGTAATCGTCAATCCGAACGGATTCTCTGTCTTAACACCATTCACGCTGAATTCAACAACATATGAAATGTTTACGGACGTGACGCGGTCGGACCTCAAAAACAATGTGCCACCCCCGATTTTTACATTTGTCATACCTGTCAGAGTGTATGTATTAGCCTCTTCATCGAAGTAATACGCTAATTGCACACCGTTGTTGAATCCCGCTCCCGTTAGAAGATTTCCCTCTTCATCCAAAAGCCTGGCCTCGAGTCCTTCGAAGCTGACAACGTTCCCGGTGTTCACGACCGTGCTCGCATTCGTGGCACCGTATGCTAGCCCGCCTATGGCCAATGAGCAAAGCAATAACGCTATGACAGGTACCATGAGCACCTTATAGTTCCTCCCGTTATTGTTCGAATCATCCATTTGGCTCACCTTTATCAAATAATCGTCAGCACAACATAGGAAGGTATTGTTATCACGCCTTCCTTGTCATCGGCCCCATCATGGTGCTTTGATTAATGTAACATTGTGTTATAGATAAATAATATATTAACGCTGTTGCCCTACTGCATTGTCCTACGGATCGGGGAACGGCAAAGCTTAGTGACTGCGGCCGGGCATCCATCGTTACTGGACCGGGCGTTCGATCTAAAACCCGTTATGAACTTCATCTTCCTGGACTCGGACATCTACAGCTCTTTTCCAACGAACACGCCCCGTCTGCGTACACCGCGTAGAAGAGATGGCCGCGTTACAAGGCCGTCTCCGCAAGAACTATAAGCATATGGGAATAGCCGACCGAACCGTCGGTAAGCGCGTATGCGATGATCTCTCCCGAATCGATGTCGCTGAGCGTGTGGATCTTCGGCCAGCCCCGATCCCTCAGACTGCCAGTCGGATATGCGGTCCTTTCTCGTAAGCCCAAATACGATGAAACGGCGACACCTGCCGCGGACAGGATGCCTGTGCTCGGATCTATCGCTCCAGATTTATTCAACAATGTACCGCTATCGGAAAATACTTTATCGTCGGTCAATATAGGCAAACGATCACAATGGTTGACGAAAAAGCAATTCAAAGCGCCCAGGAAAACTACGGTAAGCTTCTGAGGAGGCAGCTCGAGAGGATCGAGACTCTGAAGAAAGAGGGAGACTGGGTGGATTATTCCAAGCTGGACAAAATGGTCATAGGCGTATGCGGAGGGGACGGGATCGGACCGTATATCTGCTCTTCCGCACAGAAGGTCATGGAGTTTCTCCTTGCCGACAAAATAAAGTCGGGAAAAGTAGAGGTCCGCCAGATAGAAGGGCTGACCATCGAGAAACGCGTCGAGGTCATGAAGGCTATACCTGACGACACGCTTGCAGAACTAAAAAAATGTCACGTTATCCTGAAGGGGCCGACCACCACGCCGAAGAAGGGGGATCCGTGGCCCAACATAGAGAGCGCAAACGTGGCAATGAGGAAAGAGCTCGATCTTTTCGCCAACGTGAGGCCTGTATCGGTTCCGGAGCTTGATATAGATTGGATATTCTTCAGGGAGAACACTGAAGGCAGCTACGCCCTCGGAAGCGACGGGATCAACGTAACGGAGGACCTTGCAATGGATTTCTGCGTCGCCACTACCCAAGGGACCGAAAGGATCGTCCGCGCCGGATTCGATTACGCCAAGAAGAACGGAATCGATTACGTTTCGCTCGTCACCAAGGCCAACATCATAAAGACCACTGACGGAAAATTCCTGAGCATCGCCGAAGATGTGGCCAAAGAATACCCCGGTATCAGATGGGACGATTGGTTCATCGACATCATGACCGCGAAGCTCATCGACCCCGCAAGGAGAAGCAGTTTCCGCGTATTCATACTTCCGAACCTTTACGGAGACATAATCACCGACGAGGCCGCGCAGATCCAGGGAGGGGTCGGTACGGCGGGCAGCGCCAACCTCGGAAAGAGGTACGCCATGTTCGAAGCCATCCACGGTTCTGCGCCCAGGATGGTCAACGAAGGCCGCGGCCAGTACGCTGACCCTAGCAGTATGATCAAGGCTGTCGCGCTTATGATGAACCACATCGGCGAGGCTGAAAAAGGCGAGAGGCTCACCATGGCCCTCGACATCTGCTGCCAGTTCGAAAAGAAACTAGTCATGACCGGAAGGGGAACCGGAGCGACCGGGGACGAGTTCGCCGAATATATTATGGAAACTGTCCAGAGACCTGACCTAAAGAAGATTTGGCAGGCCTATGTCGACGAGGCCAAGACGGACCGAACTCACATATAAACCATTTATTCCGTCAATTGACGAAGTTCGACACCGTCGATTATTTAATATCGACGTGATTTTAGAGCAACGATCAAATGACGGAATCAAATTTCGCCAATGTCGGTGCCCTGGGCCTTTGCGCCTTTGGTATGACCACTCTGCTAGCTATGTTCTTGGACTTCACCGGGAGGCCTATCGACAGCCTTGCCTGGGGCATGATGATCTTCTACGGAGGGCTGTTGCAACTGATCGTGGGTTTCATCGAATCCAAGAAGGGCAATACCTTCGGAACCGTGGCCTTCGCTTCGTATGGTTCGTTCTGGATGTCTTTTGCTTTCATGAATATCGCCGTGGCCCTGGGGCTGGCGGCACCGGACCACGTGTTCAAGGCGGTCTTCTTCTTCGGATGGGGCTTCCTGACATTCATGCTGTTCTTCGGAACGTTGAAGACCAACAGGGCGCTGCAATCGGTTTTCGGACTTCTGACCATCGTGTTCGTCGGGCTCGGAGCAGGAACGCTCCTTCAGAGCAACGATGTAATAGTCGTATCCGCAGCCATCGGAATAGTGCTAGGTCTGGTCGCGATGTATACGGGCCTTGCGGAAGTGATAAACGAGGTCAATAAAAAGGAAGTCCTCCCCTTGTTCCCCGTATCAAAGTAACTTCCGTTTAAACCTCTTACATTTTTATATGGTGTGTATAAATAACAGCGATGTAACCAATGGGAGCAATGCCATTGTTCTCACATTCGAATGAACAATTATAATCCGTCCGAAGACGGTCCCGTTGTAGATTATTCACCTACTGTGGCTGTCTTCCCAACCCTGCCTACGAATTTGAATACACGGGCGCCAGCACGGGAAACGACGATTACAGTGCCGGGGTCGAAGGAGTGTTCTGTTTTACTTTCGGTGTTAACGAGGCTGTACATACCACGGTGGACGAAATAAAATTTAACTTCCGAACGGAAATAAGAAAATATTACTCGATGGTCAACGGAATACTTGTCCTATACGGGATGAAGAAGGCCGATAGGAAGGCCGACCGGGAGCATCCATTCGGCTATGGAAAAGAACTCTATTTTTGGACCCTTGTCGTCTCCATATTGATATTCGCAATAGGTGGCGGGATGTCCGTCTCGCATGGATACGAGGCCCTTGTTGAATCCGCCGCCGGCAATCACCCATTCAGGGACCTGACCTTGAACTATGTTATTTTGATCTTAGCGATGGCGATAGAGGGCTCGTCGCTTGCGATCGCGACCAAACAGTTCAACGCCGCCAGGCGTGAAAAGAACATGGGCCCGATGGAATACATCAGAGAAAGCAAGGACCCCAGCCTCTTCACCGTTGTACTTGAAGATACAGCAGCAGAAGCAGGACTTGCGATAGCCTTTATCGGAATGGTTCTCTGGCAGCTGACGGGGATATCTTATTTCGACGGAATTTCTTCAGTTATAATAGGAATTATCCTGATATCGGTCGCTGCGATTCTTATGAAAGAGAGCAAAGGCCTCCTCGTCGGGGAGGGAATATCTGCCAGAGAGATCCGCAGGATAGAGTCCATTGTCGAAGAGGATCCGGCTGTCGTCGAATGCGGAAGTGTGCTTACCAACTATTTTGGACCGAACTCGTTGCTGATAGTCATCGACGCGACGTTCGCCGAGGAGTGCGATATATGCGAAGCCATGGAAGCCACCGCCAGGATCGAGGCCGCGATCAAAGACGAGTTCCCGCAGACGGCACGCATATTCATCGAGGCAGAATCCCTGGCGTGCGTCATGGTGCAGCAGAAGGTCAGGGACGAGATGCTTTCGAAAGAAGAACACTGAAAGTCCAAGACTGAGAATTTATCAGGTACATCATAATTCAATTGCGTATATGGGACGTAGATACAGCTCGATCGGGTCAATAACAACGTTAATAAATATCAAAAAGATAATTCCCCTCTAGTTTTTAGCTAGTGGGGACTAACAAGATGTTGCATGACCAAAACAAAAGCAAAATATTTGCTGGACTGATAATTGCAGTCATTATTGTTTTGGTAGGGGCTGGAGCGTATGCCCTATACAACATCAACGATGATTCCTTCGATCTAAGAGATCGAGAGGTTCGCCTTATTGTGTCCGGTTCCATGGACGGAGAGCCAACAGATTATCCGATATCCACCATCGAGATAAACAGCCTGATAATGATACACCACCTGGATCAGGATGAACTTGACACCATAGCTGTCGGCGACGTCATTGCCTACGACAGAGGCGGCGTGATGATCGTGCACCGCGTGGTGGATATACGCGACGACGGCAGTTTCATAACCAAGGGAGATGCGAACAACAGCGTTGATCCAATAGTTTACCCGGGAAAGGTCATAGGAAAGGTCGTTGGCGTATCCCATATGTCAGGAGAGCTTGTGACTTTGGCCCAGGACAAGATGATATGGATCTTCGCCTTCGTTGCATGTGCTTTGATCGTAATTTACTGTATTCGCGAAATCGTGCGCGCATACTCGCAAGTGGAGGATAACGAAGACGATGACGTCGTACGATGAGGAAGATAACCGCCGAAAGAGAAGGGCCCTGATTCCAATAATGACCATTATCTTCTGCTTTTTCGCCATGATCGGGGTCGGATATTCTGCGCTTATAAGTGACGTTACGAACGAAGCGAACCTTATAGCGGCCGAGGGGCTGGACGCCAAGTTCCTGAACGAGAACGGAGAGATTATGAATGAAGGGGATTTCAGCCGGAATGCCAACGGGGGCAACGGCGCCAGCAAGATCGGCTACGGCTATAACAGGGTCGATAGCAATCCTCCGACGTTCTTCGTAAACAGTCAAACGCTGGAGCTCGGCAGGGCATTCATAAGTATCGACCCTTCGCTAAAATCGGATATAAAATCCGTCATTTTGTGGTACGATGTTGTCTGGACGGGGGCCGATCCAGAATCTCTCTACGGAATGAAAACGTTCCTTATGATAGGGGAGGGTGAAACAGCGTTTTTACTGGAAGAAGGAAAGAAGACGGCGCCCGTAAACATAAGCATAAACAATAGCCGTCTGTTTACCCTTAACGGGGAAATTCCTGAAGATGTAAGCGACTTGGTCTACGAGCCGGGCAGCATCTATTACGCCATTACCATATATGTGGAGCCCTGCCTATTCTGAACAAAGTGCCCAGACGGACTAGGGGGGCGACTTTTTATCGAAGACGCCATGTAATGCATAGCATCGAACTAAAGTGATGCCGCGTTCGACTACGAAATCGGCTTACACGACATGAAAATTATGTAAATGAAACTGATATCACAAAATAATGGAGAAAAGAAAAGCCAGAACTCATTATCCCTGTTGTCGCGCTTATGCCATGATGGTGATCTATCGGGTGAACTTTCCGCTTTGCGCCGAGGTTTATGTGCCTTTAGAAAAATATGTCGTTGTGTAAGTCCGACCATAAATCTATAATGGAGGTCGAATTTTATACTTTTTAATATATGAAATTGTTGATAATTTTATCTTGAATACCTATGCGACCGCTTAAATTTCCTTATGATAACAATGTTAATATAATAAAAATAAACTTGGAGGCTCCAACAGAATAATCTGTCGGATTCACATCTGTATCCAGGAATCGGTCGACTCGGGTTGCAATAAGCTTTGACGACATTTACCGCCGATGTGTCTTTGAAACACGCAAAATCCTGCTAAAAGGAGAGATAAATATGACAACATACAAAAATGAAAGGGGCCACAAGAAGCTCCTGGTCCCGGTTGTCGCGCTGGTGCTTTGCGCCGCGGCAATGATCGGGCTCGGATACGCCGCTCTAGTGAGCGATGTCACTAACACTGCAAACGTAGTTGCGGCAGACGGTCTTAAGGCCAGCCTGTTGGACGGCGAGGGCAATGTCCTCACAGGTTCCGATTTCGCCTCGGATGAAGACGTCATCCATTACGCCACAAGTGAGGTAAATGGCACTGTAACGTATAAGGTTTCGACCGATGCTGGAATAAAGCTCGGATCCGCGATATTGGAAGTTGAGGCTTTGACCACCTACGGCACAGCAAATGTCACACAGGTGAACGTATGGTACGAGATAACATGGTCCACCGGTGCCGCTCCATATGGCATGACCACCAGTCTGAATATCGATGGACAGACCATAAATCCTGGATCGGCCAACGTAACCACGACGCCTCTGACCCTCGCGGGAGCGACCCAATTCGCGGTAGTTCTCAACGGTGCCATAGCCTCTGAATCCATAGAGTCCGCGGCACCTGATATTCCAACATACAGCATCACGTTCCACGTGGTGCCCGCCTAAGAACAGTAAATAATTTAAAAGGGTGGACAGGAGCGATCGCCCCTGTCCGCCCGTCCCATTCTTTTTATAACAGGCCCATCGAGCCATATGCTCATCATAATAAACTCTGATGATTATTTGACCGGAGTTACATATTTGCAAAAATTGAAGCGTATTCCGCTAGGGATTCCGCCTAATATCAAGTCAGATCGATCTTTCTATGAACAAAAAGATTCGCCATTAAAGAATTGAACATTTATTTATGATAACAACGTTAATATACTAAATACAGAATCGAACTTCATCAGAATATTCTGTCGGATCCATATCCTTATCTCGGGATTGGTCGACTCGAGCTGAAATCAGCTTTGAGAGAACTTCCCGAAGATTAATCTTTGGAACGGCAAAATCCTGCGAAAAGGGAGAAATAAATATGACGACATACAAAAATGAAAAGAGCCACAAGAAGCTCCTGGTCCCGGTTGTCGCGCTGGTGCTTTGCGCCGCGGCCATGATCGGGCTCGGATACGCCGCTCTCGTGAGCGACGTCACTAACACTGATAACGTGGTTGCCGCAGAAGGTCTGACCGCTACACTCACTGATGGGTCCGGAGGCAGCCTCTTGGCTGCCGGCGGTTTCGATGCAACTGCAGAAGATATAGTATACAACAATTCACAGAACAACGGCACCAACTACTACAAGGTAGCTGCTCAGGACCTGGTCCTCGGGGGAGCGACGCTGAACATCCACGTTACTGACCCGACCGTTACAAGTGTAAGCATGTATTACGTGATCACGTGGACAGATGCCGCTGCACCCGCTACTTACGGAATAACCACCGACCTTGATGTTGGCACCCAGAACGTCCTGGGAACTGCCACCTCATCCGCACCGACAACCGTAACTCTGACCGCTGACGCAGCAGGTGCCACTGGACAGGATTTCACCCTTGTGCTCAACGGTACTGTTGCAGGCAGTGACACTTTGACGACCAAGCCTATCGACCTCACGTACACAATCACCATCTACGTGAGCCCGATAACCGTCTGAACAGAGAATTAAACTATTAAGGAAAGCGCCACCGGTCCTTCGATCGGTCGGCCTTTCAAATCTTTTCTGACCCTGTCGCGTGATGTGGGTCACCGTTCATTTTTAAAAATCAATATCTGCCTTCTTATTTTATCAACGTTGAACATTAATATTCTATGCATAAACTCACAAATATACAAACTATTTTTTTACATGAGTAACAACGTTAATATATCCAATGCTTATGCAACATCTTAACAGAGTTATCCATTGGAGCCGTGTCTATGTCAGGTACAGAAATTAAGGTCGCGATAATGTTGAATCTTTCAGCGACGCTTTCTACTTTACCTTCAATAGTCTGCTTCACCGATGCCGGGAACAGTATAATATGAGGGCATCTAATGTTAAAATAAAGGTCTGCACAGAGATGCTCGCCGCTGTGTTCCTCTTCCTTGCATTCATTTCATTGTTCACCATAGGGCCAGGATATTCTGCAAGCTCCAGCAGCATGACCAACACCGACAATGTTGTCGGTGCAACGGGCACCGAGCTCAAATTAACTAACACTGCAGGAAATCTGCTGTCAGATGGGTCTTTCGATGATACTGTGGGCGCCGGAGGCCATTTGATAGATTATCACAAAGTCGTTAACGGCAGCACTACCACCTATGTTATTGACAGCGTAGACCGGCATATAGGGAATGCGAAGATCGCCACGTCTTCTACGAACGGCATCACTGACGTTACCTTGTTGTGCAGCGCTGAGTTCAAGGTGAGTTCTTCAGGCGCAACCTTCACCGGCCTCACATATCATTTCTCTCTTGCGGACAGCGCCGGAACAGAGACCACTATCCCTTCTGCAGGCATTGATACGACCATTGCAAACCTTAACGGCAAGACCTTAAGCTTAATAATCGACGGCCTGACCCAGGAACTGCCAGGAAATGACTATCTCGTATTCTCGATCACTGCATCCTATGCGGGCGAACAGAACATAGCTATCAACTCCGGCAACCACCTGTTGTTCGCCAATTATCTGGTAGATGTGCCTCCGGTCAATGGTACGGAAATCGCCACCATTCAGCCTACAACCGTGACATCGGGAGGTGTGAGCTATCCGGCTTATGCTGTCGATTACACCGGCCCTGAGCAAAACACCAGCATTCAAACAACTATCAACGGAACTTTCTGCCTAAAGTTCGTAGTACAGAAGAAAGTCGACATACAGATCGGAAGCAATTACTACACTATACAGGCAGGAACTACTTACTGCTCGTTCGTCAATGGAACTCAATACACATCGGCTACGCTCGGGGGATTGACGATGTGGATGACCGCCCAGACGCCGATAACGGTAAGCATCCATCATTTTGATGCTGCCGCGGGCGTGTTCATGACAGTGATATATCCGCCGAACTGATTACATCTGGCACCGTTTGTCGTATCGGACAATAAGCATTTTTATGCTTGTTGCCCATTACGTGGCATGGACCACATCCGGAAGCAGTTCGACCGATATCCATCTCAGGGAAGGGTTGCCGACGTTATGCTCAAGTACGGCATATGTGAAAAGAGCGGCAAGGCCTTCTGCGGAGACGTGGAGATCGCAGATTCAGCGCTGGCCCGTTCCGCAGGTGTCGACCGCCGTGTCGTCAGGTCCACATTGGAGAGGATGCACTCGACCCCTGAACTCGACGCTGTGTTCTCGAAACTAAGACCTATCCTCATGCTGGACCGCATAGCTTCCGAGATCGACTGCTCCGTCATCGAGATTGTTCCCGAGGACGCCACTATGCCCGGCATACTGGCGGACGTCGCCTCTGTCATTTACAGGGCAGGCCTGTCGGTAAGGCAGGCCGTGGTCGACGACAACGGCGAAAGAAAGGACTCTCAGCTCATAGTGGTGGTAGACGGCCAGATACCGGCCGAGCTGATCCCACTGCTGCGCAGATGCCGCGGAGTATCCGGAATTAACATCCGCTGATCTTCTTTTGGAGGAATTACAGAGGTCGGTCCGCCTTTTGACGACGGTCGCTCAGCCTCAGCCCCTTATAGTTGAGAACATTCTCCGGACATTCGCGCTCGCACCTGCTGCATGCGTATCCTCCGCAGAGGTCCGTGCGTATGTTTGCATAGTTCCCGTCGCTTTCCTTTGTGATCTTCATCGCATGCTCGGGGCAGATACGCTCGCACTTACGACATGCGATGCATCCTTCGACCTTTCCTCTCAAAAGAGTTCCGGGATTCTCGAGCACATGTATTGGCGAATTCTCTGTATCGGGCAGGTCCCTCTCTGCATAGCGCTTGACATCCGGGTCCTGTATAGGGTCCTTGATCGGGGGAAGGTCATAGACGTCCAGCATATTGTTGTACTCATTCATGGGCATTCCCTGGGCCCATATGGCATATTCGATAGAGTAGATGTCTTTGAAGACCTGGGCCGTGGCGAACATACAGTGGTCCGCTCTCAATTTATTGGCGAACTCCTTCAGATCGTCCATCGATATCTCGTCCATGGCGACCTTGCGCGCGAGGCCTATGGAAGTATTACCGAACTGAACGATCCTTTCTGCTCCGGGAACCACCATTCCGATAGCGAGCGCCTTCTTCGCATCGACGTAAAGGCCGGAAGCTCCAGACATATACGCCTTCTTGACATCGTCCGCCCAAAGACCAGCTTCATGAAGCAATGTCAGGAAACCTGCCCTCAGGGCCCCGATGGCCTTTCCGGCCTCTTCCACATCTTTTGAAGAGATATCTATGCCGTCCTGAAGATGGAGCTTGCAGTCGCGCGTCGTGATATTGGGCGGAACGATTATTCCGGACGTTAACCCGCAGTAGAGCGCAGCTACTACACCTGTGCCTGTGATTCCTGTCGCCTTGCCGGACATGGGTCCTTTCTTTACGACCTCTCCGGACAGAGGATCGATCGTATCGCCTTCTTTTGTGGCCATTGTTTCATCCAGAACGTAACATTTCCATCCTTTCGGCGTTATTTCAACGTCGCATATTGCGCCGGGGGAGGCGAGCATGCCCCTCTCGATCTCCTGTCCTTCCATCGCCGGTCCCGCCGCGGCAGACCCTGTTATTATCTTGCCTTCATATATCAGCGCCATTTCCGCGTTGGTTCCGTAATCTACTACCAGGCACGGCTCTTCCTCGTCGAGGACGTCTGTCATCATGAGCATGGCCATTGCATCCGCCCCTATCTCGTGCCTTACCGCAGGAGGAATTATCACCCTGGCGTTCGGCATCCCCTCGAGACCTGCGTCCGTGGCGCTTAGCACCGCACCGTCTCTCTTGGGCGGGACTACTCCCAGGTCTTCGAGCATGTTCTTGCCTGCGTATGCCAGGTCCCTTATCTCAATGCCCTGGAACAGCGAAAGTTGGAAAGGGTTCCCGCACACACCTACTGATTCGACCTTGCTCAGGTCGATTTTAAGGGTCTTGAAAAGTGCGTTTATCGCTCCCCTCAGGAGGCCTGTCGCGGCATCTTCCCCGGATCTTATGGCGAAGTTTACGTGATCTATGACGTTCATTCCCGGTATCGGATGGCGCTGTGTTATGGAGGTCGCTACCGTCTCCTTTGTATCCATGTCGATCGCCTGGCAGCGGAGGCCGCTTGTCCCGATGTCTAATGCTATGCAGTATCTGGTCATATTCTCTACCTTCATTTCCTAGAAGTCACGCACTCGGCCGCCATTACGGCGGTACCGATATCCAAAGGATCGTGTATTATCGTGTCAGCTTTATCAACGCCTTCGGCGTCGAAGCTGAACGGGACCCCGGGCGACGATATCACCGCACCTTCGATGACCAGGCGCCCCGGTATCAGTCCGGGCGATGCGTTCAAAATATATTTATGGGACGAAATCGCCTTCTCGATGCTGGCTATTGCTGTTGCACCATATTCTGATGCCAGCTTTTCTGCCTTTCCGATAAGTACGTCGGTTATGCTGACCGTCGCGCCTTTGGACGTCAGTATCCTCACCGCATCCGTTCCGACAAGACCGGCGCCGACTACCAGAACATTCTTGCCCTTCAGTCCGCCCGCCGCGCCGTCCAGCGCTTCTGCGTATCCGGCCGCGGTCGCGAACGAGTTGTCTGAATACACTCCCGTCCTCCGGTTGTATGCTATATATCTGACATCATCGGCCGTAAACAGGATGTCCGCCTCCTTCTCGAGGGCCTCGTATATGCCGTCGATGTCCGTCCTGGATGTCACAAAGCTCCTGAATCCCATGGACTCCAATATCGCGCTTACGCTCTGCGAGAATCCGCCGATGACCCCGAGCCCCGCCGTGATAGGGACCGATGCCGTGACATATTTTGAAAGGTCGTACTTTTCCGGGTCTTCGCCGATCGCTCTGAAAGCCAGTGTCTTGAGGTCCATTCCGACCGCCTGACGGAGGTCCTCGCTGCGTTTCCTGGCCGTCCTCGGTATTTCGTCGATCATATCCTCGGTGAGCCTTGTCATCAGACCAGCTCCGGGCTTCCGTCGTCGAATGCCTTCGCTTCTGATTCGCATATCATGCGATCGCGTACCGCCATGCGTTTTCTGTCGGCGTCTGCCTCGTCGCGCCCCTCCGTTATGACCGTAGCATGCCATTCCGCCTTTCCCGGCTCATAGTCGGTTATCATGCGGTCGGACCCGAACAACCCTGCGCATATCCGGGGGTTCCTTATGTGTCCGAACTCCTTTTCGCCGCTGGTGCTCAAGATGCCGTTTCTGAAGACGTAATGTTCATAGACGCCGGCCCTGCGGGTATTTTTTCCCGATGGAACTTTGCCCATCGCGCAGTCCGCAAGCTCCTTCAGCAGGTTGATTCCTGAACCGGCGTCTATCGCTGCGGGAGTCTGGCTGGGGATCCTTGCATCGATCTCGAGGACCCTCAGCCCTCTGGGGGTGTCGATGGCCTCCATATCCATCAAAGCTTTCAGATGCATCAGTTCGGCTGTCTTTCTGCAAACGTCCCTGAACATCTCGTCCTCCTCATGAGAGATGATATCAGGGTTGCATCTTACCATCTTGCAGTCATATTTCCTGTCCAAGACAACTTCGGTCGTAACATATGCGCGTGCCTTCTCGCCGTTACCGATGGCCTCGATCGAAATACTCCTTCCCGATACAAATTCCTGAACGATAGGGACATCGTTGAGTTCGCTGACCTTTCTCAATCCGGCCTGACGTTCCTCTTCGTTTCTTGCCGCGGTTACGCCGACGCTCCCGCTCTGGCACGATGGTTTGACTATAACTGGGAAACCGCATTCGGGCCAAGGTCTCGGAAGAGGCACGCCCGCCTTGTCCATAAGTATATTTGAACGCTCTTTCGAGCAGGATATTTCATACGACTTCATGTCGAAAAGCAACGGTATCCCTGTGCCTTTGAGTTTCAGGTCCAATAGCTTGAGCAGGTCCAGCTCCTCGCATGCCGGGATCACTGCATCGCAGTCGGAGAATATCTTCATTGCCGAATCCGGGTCCTTGATAGGGTCCATGACGTGAGCCTCGTCGGCAAGTGAAAGTGCCGGTGCATACGTTTTTCTGTCTATTACGACGGTCTCGTATCCCGCCCTCTTAGACAGATAGACCGCTTCCATGCCCTGGAGGGCACCGCCTACTATCGCAAGTCTCATCCTAGTGCCTCCTCAGCTCCGCCTTCTTGCCGTCCATGAACGACTGGAACTCGGCGTTGGTCGCAGGGCGCTTGCCGATGTCGTCAAGAATTTTGAACACATTGTCGACGGAACGGTTTCCGTTCTCTATGTCCAGTTCATGCTGTGCCACGCCGGCGAGTTTTCTGTTCGGGGGGACGATGGATGTTATCAGATTTGCGCCCGCATTTAGCCTGTCGACCATGCCCGATATACCTTCGACATCCAATGTTGCCGGAATTATACGGTCAGGATACATTATCCTCATTATCGCAATGGACAGGAGCTCGTTCGTCGAGTCGGTCGCGTTAAGCGTTTTCATGGGAGTGCCCTCCTGGGGAACAAATGTCATAGCCCTTATCTGCTCGCAACCCTGCGGCCCCATCCTCATAACGAAATCGGCACGGTCATCGACAGATTCTCCAAGCCCTACCATCATTCCGTCCTCGGTCAGCATACCTGATTCTTTGGCCCATCTCCTGACATCGATACGTGTCTGATAGTCCTGCTCCAATCTGAGCTTCTTGAAGAGTTCCAGATTGTATGTTTCTTGATAGCATGCATACCAGTCGGCCCCTGCCTCCTTCATCTTAGGGAACGTTGCCTTGGGCACCGCGCCCGGCGATACCATTATCCCGATATCTACCGCATCTCTTACGGATTGAATGACATTTATCAATCTGGCACATTCGTCCTTGTACATCACGGGGTCCTCGCCCATCGTGAGATCGGCCAGATTTATGCCTGCATCCCTCAGATTTTCAGAGAGCTCGACTATCTCCTCCGTGGACTTTCTGTACCTCTCCAGTCCGCTGGTCCTCCTGAAATAGCAGAACGAGCAGTTGTTTTTGCAATATGTGGAAAAGTAAACGAAACCGTAAGTGAATATCTTCTTACCGTATTCCCTGTCTCTTATGTTTCGGGCGGTCTCGAAGAGGATTTCTTGTTCTTTCGCATCCGCGTTAAAAAGCCTTACAACATCGTCGTAAGTAAGCCCCTCCCCGGCCGCTGACCTGTCTAATATTTCCTGTACATCCGTAAAATCACCTCAGTCTATTTTGCGTCCGTTCATATATGTCAGGCTGCGCCCGGTCTTACGTACGCTGTTCTTTCCGTTTTTCATGGCCAAGAGACGTTCGAGGCCGAAGCCTATCCCGCACCATGGCTCGTGAATATCGTGTGCCGCATCCAAGATGTGCGGCCCGACGGCGCCCGATGCCACCTCTACGCCATCGACCTCTACGTCAAGCGTTTCCACGTAGACGTCCGATTCCTCGCGTGCCGTCTCGTACTTCATCCCTACAGTGTCCATCACAATATCGATGAACTCTCTGAGATCGGCCACCGGATCTTCTATCTGCCCCTGCTCGACGAGATTCAGCATCGTGAATTCTTCCAGGTGCCTTCCGCTGTGGGATTCTTTTCTGAAGCACGATCCTATCTCGAAGAACCTTATCGTATCGTCGGTGTGGTCTCGAAGCTTCCTCATGTAATAGTAAAGATTGGGTGCCAGCATCGGCCTGAGGCACCTCTTGCTGTCTATGAAGAAAACTTGCCTGTAGAGCGGGTGGTCTTCTGTTATAGTCATCTTGGCCAGCGCTGCCTTGGATATTATCGTGGGAGTCCTCACTTCGACGAATCCGGCATCCATCAGCGCCTTGCTGAGCTCCCTCTCCAACTGGACGAGGTCGTGCCCGCGCGGATTTGAAACCATATCCTTGATAGCGGCATCGTTGGCAGACATCTCGGCCGCCATAAGTTTGGTGAAGGAGATGTCCCTCTCGGCTGCGTCAGAAAATTCTGAAAGGTCAACAGGGCCGTCGCCGTACTCTCTGAGCTTTTGTATTTGCGATTCTGTGTAGCGAACGACCATTTGATCACTTTATTCCGTTGATGGCGAGAGACCGGGGTGTCGATCCCCGCTAGCGAGGCTCTAGAGGCCAGCTGGTCGCCGGACCGTCCCCCACGCGCAAGTAGTTTACCTGTAAACATATAATAACTATCTAAACTATTGCATTTGTCCATCTAATTGTATTTGAACTTATGCATTCCAATATTAATAAAATGCGATGTGCCAGCTACAAAGAATGAAATCTTTTGCGGCTTCAATATATGCTCATATCCAGGCCGCAACGGCCCATAGTGCGGACTGCCCTGTTGTATACGTTGATGTAATCATCGGTAGGGAGTATCGTGTTAACATCATAGCATTCCTGAAACCGCTTTCCCGCCGGCGCATGGGAAAAGTCCCGTTCATAGAGGCCGACCAGTTTTTTTAGAACTTCATTCACTTCGGCCACGTCCATACCTGCCGTGGAACCGGCGACCTCCCCCATCATCCTGGCCTCCATTCCGGTAGTCCTGTCCTGAGTGACCCCTTTTGATGAAGCCACACCGGAGATCAATTCCCTGCCCGACGCAGTATCGGTCATTGACTGTGCGGCCGTTTCCAGCAGGCACATCTCTGTACAGGGCCCTGCCAAGGTGTAGTACTGGTTACCAAGCAGTAGATTGGTGTTTTTGTCCAATGCCGCGCAAGCGTGGGCCGCGATCTGCAGAGTCTCCCTGGTCGTAGTGGTCCCCCATCTGATATGAATCGGACCGTCCAGATGTATATCGCAGTTGAACAGCGCAAAAGAAGCTATCATTGTTGCCACATCGCATATGGCCGTCTCCTCCTTACCGCCGGAATAACCGCCGAAGATCGGCATCTGCTCCATCATTATCACATCACCGTTGGCGACCCAGCCGGCTATCATGTTCAGACCGGACATGTCTATTTTAAGCTCGTTGAGCTGGGATACCTCATGTGCGTCGTGGGGTTTGAGCCCGAACTTTGTTAGGTCCGAACAAAGTCGTCCCGCGGTGGACAAGGGAGTCTCCGGGCCCTATATGCCGAGCCCGGGCCTGCCCGCCATATTGGCAGCCTCTCTTACGAATCCTATCTCTGCCAATGTGGCACGTATCTCCCAGGGAGTGTTTGTGATCGAAGGATGTTTTTTGATGGTGTTCAAGACGCCGCTCACCAGCACATCGACCGTTGCTTCCTGTGCATAGGACTGCATCATAGGTACGAAAATATCTTCCGATACAGGAGCGCCCGTCGGACCTCCTTCGATGATCGGAGGTGTACTAGGATTGCCGCGCCTGGGTACGCAGGAGACCTCTTCTTTGCCGGATCCCAGCTTGATACTTTTTGGCGACCGTCTTATTCCCTCGTATACCTCTTCTTCGGATATCTGCAGTGCCCTTCCGATATCGGTATTATAGAATCCGGTCGTGCAAAGCATCTCCACTCCGGCCTGGAATAGTCTGTCGCAGAGATCGTCATCATCGGGAATTATATCGTCAGAGAAATTGATATCGTATTTTTCTCTCATTGCCATGGCGTTCGTCGGCACTATAACGTAGTCCCAGCTGTCCTCTCGCACCCTTTTGCCATTATGGAAACGGTCATAGGAGTCGTAGACGTCCAAGTATTTTTTTGCAACCATGAATATGCGCCCTTATATCCTGCCGATTACTTTAACATACTGTTAAGGGGGCCCGCCCGAAGCGGAGGAAAAACAACTTAGCAGCCCGGGCAGGCATATGTGCCAGATTTGGCAATTATATAAAAATGTTTCCAGGCACGGGGCCTGTAAGATGTTTAGGTTCGAAATCAGTGCTTTATATCGAGTCCGAAGTCCCTGAGTGCCTTGACGGCGCCGTCGTACACCTGGAGGTACTCGGCGGTCGGTCTGACCGTAAGTACGTCGTAGCACTCCTGGAAGGTCTTTCCGGCGGGTGCACTGGTGTATTTGGCCTCGTATGTGGGCACGATCTTGGCGAGGATCTCATTGAGGTCCGAGACCTTCATGCCGGCGGCCGCTCTCGCTGCCTCTCCCATGATCCTGGCTTCCATTCCGGTGGTCTTGTCCTGGACGACACCTTTTGCGGCGGCGGATCCGGACAGGAGCTCCCTACCGGAGCCGGTATCGGAGATCGCCTGTGCGGCGGTCTCGATCAGGCACATCTCCGTGCATGGTCCGGCCATAGGATAGTACTGGTTAGCCAGGAGCAGGTCGGTGTTGGCATCGATTGCTGCTGCTGCGTGGGCTGCGATCTGCAGGGTCTCTTTCGAGGTCGTGGTTCCCCATCTGATATGGATGGGTCCGTCCAGGTGGAAGTTTCCGCTGAACAGTGCGAACGATGCAAGTGTGGTCGCAACGTCGCATATCGCGGTCTCTTCGATCCCGCCGCAGTATCCGCCGAAGATCGGCATCTGCTCGACCATTATGGTGTCGCCTTCGGTGGTCCATCCGGCCAGCATGTTTAGGCCGCACATGTCCATCTTAAGCTCGTTGAGTTGCGAGCACTCGTGCGCGTCGGTTATCCTGTGGCCGGCATTGGTCATGTCGGCTGCGAGGCGTCCTGCCTCGGACAACGGGGTCTCGGGTCCCTAGACACCTAGTCCGGGCCTTCCGGCCCTGATGCGTGCCTCTTTCGTGGCACGGAGCTCCGCCATGGTTGCACGAATTTCATACGGGGTGTTGGTCTTGGCCTTCTTGCCCTCGATGGATGTGTATACACCATTGACGAGATTGTCGATGATTCCTTCCTGGGCGTATGACTGCATGACCTGTACGAACACTTCCTCCGATATGGGGGATCCGGTGGGACCTCCCTGGATGATGGGCTTTACAGGGCTGTTGCCGTGCCTGGGGTAGAACCTTGCGATGTCCCTCCCCTCTCCGAGGATCAGTTTGGTGGGAGTCTTCTTAATGCCTTCCCAGACTTCCTCTTCGGTAACTTTCATGACACGTCCGAGGTCCTGGCAATAGTAGCCTGTGTCCACGAGCATCTCGAGTCCCGCGTAGAACAGATTGTTCATCGTCTCCTTGTCCTCAGGGATGGTCTCCTTGCCGAAGTTGAGCTTGTACTTGTTCTTCAGCTTGGTCGCATTCTGAGGGATGACGGTGTAGTCCCACTCGGATTCGGGCACCTTCTTGCCTTTGATGAACCTGTCGTAAACGTCGCAGACTGTCAGAGGTCTTGTCGCTGCCATTCAAATCACTCCACGAGGGAGGCGACAAGGCCTATGATCTCGTTTGCGGTCTCGGAATATCCATCGGCGTGTATCTCTTGGGCCCACTCCCTGCTGCAGGGAGCGCCTCCGACCACGCACTTGTAGGGACCTTCGACCTCTTTGATCGCGTCGACGAGCTCCTTCTGGATCTCGAGGGTCGTGGTCATGAGCGCCGAAGCGCCGATGACCTGCGCCTCGTTCTCATCGGCCGCGTCCAGGAAAGCCTGGGGAGATACATCGCATCCGGCATCGATTACATTGTATCCCGCTCCCTGGAGCATTGCGACACAAACGTTCTTTCCGATCTCATGGATGTCTCCTTCAACGGTTCCCATGACGACTGTGCCTTTGAGCGATCCCTCGCCCTTGGAAATCAAGGGGAGGAGTATCTCGAGTGCGGCGGTCATCGTCTTGGATGCCGCGACGACCTGAGGCAGGTATATTTCTGCCTTGTCGAAGCGTGCACCGATCTGCTCCATGCCCTTTCCGAGCCCGTCGCCGATTATCTCGGCGATCGTCAGTCCGGCAGCAAGGGCCTCTTTCGTGGCGTCCTTTGCCTTCTGGGGGTTCCAGGTTTCAACCGATTTCTTCAAATCTTCCAATATTATTTTTTTGTCCGCCATTATTAAGCACCTTTTGCGAATGCCGCGTCTGCCTTCTTAACTACCTTTTCCATCTCTTTGAGCTTGTCTTCGGGTATCTGGATGACGACGTGGTTCTTCAGGACGTCCTCGACGACCTCGTGAGCGACGGTAGCGAGGTCTTTCTTGCCCGCCTTCTCCCAGTCGCCGAGCATGTCACGGTTGATGACCATGGGGTCGGAGGGGAGATCGATGTTTTCCATGGTGGAGGGGTGACCTATGAAGTCGTTGCCTACACCGATAAATTTGATCGCTTCCACTGCGAGGGTCTCCTCGTTGACGGGGACACCTTCCATTGCCTTCTTGACCATTGTGATGATGTCATTGTCGATGACGAGCTGTTCGAACGAGAACGTCATTCCCAGCTCGAGCATTCCCGATCCGTAGAGCGTGTTGGCGCCCGCGAGTGCCGGAAGGAGAGCCGTCATGGTCTTCTCGTGTCCAGCCTGGTCGTCGGGGATCTTGGCATCGGACTAAACACCGGCAACGAACACGGGCAGTCCGTAGAACTGACCGAGCTTTGCGACAGATGCGCTTATGAGTCCGAGCTCAGGGGATCCGACAGGTGCGGTTCCGCGCTTCAGGTCGAAGGTCGTGGTGGAGCTTCCATACCAGACCGGGGCTCCGGGAGCTACGATCTGGGACAGTACTATTCCGGCAAGGACCTCTGCATTGTGAGTAACGAGGGTTCCTGCGAGGTAGACCGATGAGGATCCGCCTGCCATCGCCATGCTGAGAACGTTAACCGGCACTCCGTACCTGGCACCCTGCATGATTACCTGAGCGGCGTTGTGGCTCAGCTCCAGCGGGCTGGTGGGGCATACGAGCATGGAGAAGATGGGCTTGTCTTTGGCCATTTTTGCATCTCCGCCGTAGTATGCGACGGCCAGGTCCCAGTAGAACTTCACGTTTTCTGCGACTGGGTCTATGTGGTGGAAGTGTTTGGATGTGCTCTTCAGAGAAGTGAGCATCTCGTGGACGTCCTGAGCTCCCTTTCCGGCCCAGTTCCTAGCGGAAACAGGCAGAGAGAAGTAGTCGATGTTCTCGGCCCAGTCAACGAGCTTTGCGCAGTTGGCGAGGTCGGTCTCGTCGGAGTCGGTCGTCTTGTATTTTCCAGGGCCCTCATACCTGCAGACCTGGATACCAGTTCCGAAGCAGGTGAAGTGCACACGTCCCTTGTGCTCCTGCTCAAGGGTGTTCTTCTCGTCCCTTCCGTACAGGTAGAACTTGGACGGGGCGGTTGCGAGAGATTTGCGTACGAGCCACTCCGGGATTTTGACCATCTTGGTTTCCATGTCAACGTCGCATCCGGCCTTTTTGAAGACCTCAAGGCCCTCTTTGTCGGATACCTGTACACCATAGGTAGACAGGACGTCCATGGTTGCATGGTCGATCTTCATAATGTCGTCCTCTGTAAAGAGTTCGAGAGTAACTCCCTGATGGGATTTTTTTCCAGGGTAGTGAGTAATTGTTGTCATTTTATTCCTCCTTGTATGTCGGGCGGGGCCCGACGGTTTGTTCAGCCTTTCACCTTTGCGACCATCTTGTTGACGCAGTCGGTGGCGTTCTCCGAATAGACGTCCGCCCCGATCTCCTCGCACCACTGCTGGGTGACCGGCGCTCCGCCGACGTT